>JAGCLL010000067.1 GCA_017647025.1 Alistipes sp.
CCTCGATAAGTTTCAACACCGTATTACCCACAAAGCCATCGCAGACAATCACATCGGCACTCTCCGCCTCGAAGAGATGCGACGCCTCGATGTTGCCCACAAAATTGTAACGCCCCATCTCGCTACCCTGCTGCAATAGTTTGTGTGCAACCTTGGCTTGGAGATTTCCCTTTGTCGACTCGGCTCCGATATTGAGCAGTGCCACGCTTGGGTTTTCAACTCCCAGCGACTTGGCATAGACCGAGCCAATAATGGCGTACTGCTCCAACACATCGGGCTTACAATCGACATTCAAGCCAACATCGAGCAGCAGTTTTCCACCAATCCTCACAGCAATAGTTGGGCGGATAACTCCATCAATAACCTTTACCAACTGCATTGCACCCACCATCATTGCCCCCGTAGAGCCAGCACTTGCAAAACCATCAATACGCCCCTCCACAAGGTGACGGAAGCCCGTAACGATGCTCGAATTACACTTCTGTTGGAATGCACGCACAGGGTGGTCGCCCATCTCAATAACCTCGGTCGTATGAACAATATCAAAGCAGTCAGCGCTGCACTCTTGGTCTTCTAAAAGCAAGCGAATAGCCCCCTCATCGCCAAATAGTACAATGCGACTATCGCCACCGAGCGCATCGAGTGCCAACACAGCACCCTTCACTGCCGCCTCCGGTGCGAAGTCGCCGCCAAATGCATCAACTCCGATTTTTATCATACTCCAAAAGGGTTTCAAGATAACAAAAGAAGTCTGCTACCTATTCGGCAAGCAGACTTCAACGCTTAGTACATAGCCTCAGACTATGCCTCTACCTTCTTCTCAATAGCCAACTTGCCACGGTAAAAACCGCACTCAGGGCATACACGGTGATAGAGAACTGCCGAACCACAGTTCGAGCAAGTTACGACTGTTGGAACAACAGCCTTGTAGTGAGTTCTACGCTTGTCTCGGCGAGTTGACGAGACTTTGTGTTTTGGATGTGCCATAATTGTACTCTATTTTTAAGTTTTACTTATTATTATATATCTTTTCTAAGTGGACTTTCTACTCCTCTGACGACTCCTCGTCGTTCATTACGGTAAATCGGGACATCATCTCTGGGTTGCAACCGCCCTCCTCGTGTACTCGGCGGTATGGCAACGAGATAACGATGCTCTCGTAGATGTACTGTTTGAGCGAAAGTTGGTCGCCCTTTGCAATCCACATTACATCGCCATCATAGTCGTGCTGCAAGTCCGAAAAACGGACTGTGAGTAGACCAGAAAACTCGACAGGAATGGTACAATCCTCCAAGCAACGATCACACTCCACAACTACGCTACCCGAAATTACGACATTTACATCGAGCTTGGCATCCGAGCAATTTACACAAGCGTGCACCTTGCAATCTCCGCCCTTAATTTCGTTCGACTCCATCTCGCCAAACAACGCATCATCAACCTCGAAATCGAAGGTATGAAGACCACTTGGCAACGACATATAGTCGATTGAAAATTTATTATTTGCTCCCATATTGGCGTAATTAGCGTGCAAATGTACGACAAAAAAGCAAATTGTGCAAATTTTCTCACGAAAGTTGCTATATTTGCGAGAAAATAACCCCAAAAAGGGGATTTTGAGGGGTAAATTGTAGAGTATGAGTAGTTTTAAGATTACTATTTCGAGTCGTTTCGAGGAGTTGTGGCGATACAACATCATTGCCGTGTGCGAATTATGCTCGGCTGTGGGTGAACGCATCGAATACAAGAGCAAGGAGAGCAACATAGCCCCAGTGGGCAGCAATCTCTCTGCTCCGCCCGTAGATTACGATTCGAAGCGAACAATCGTTTTGGAGAGTGGTGCGGGTGATTTCGTAAATCTGCTGGTCTATGTGATACCTCACACTCTGCCTACAACATCGGATATTTACAAAACAAAGAACTTCCACCTAACCGTAAAGGTCGAAGCCGACAAGGAGATTCTCCTCAATCAGGTTTTCGACATAAACCAATGGTCTGGCGACAACATATCGTTGGACAGAGTCGGTGCGAAGGAGATAAAAGAGTAACATTTTTAGAGTTATGAAACAGAATTGGAAACCTTGTGCAATCGTAAACCCCGTGCCTGCGGTACTGGTTAGTTGTGGCGATACACCCGAGAACTACAATATGCTGACCATCGCTTGGACTGGCACAATCTGCTCCGAACCGGCAATGGCGTATATATCAGTTCGCCCAGAGCGCCACTCCTACGAAATTATTAAGCGCACAGGCGAATTTGTAATAAACCTCACCACCGAAGCGTTGGCGGAGGCAACAGATTGGTGCGGAGTTCGCTCTGGTCGCAACTTCAACAAATTTAAGGAGTGCGGACTCACAGCCGAGAAATCAGCCGTTGTGGCAGCGCCTTCGATTGCCGAGTCGCCCATCTCTATTGAGTGCCGAGTAAAACAGATTATACCGCTTGGCTCGCACGATATGTTTATTGGCGAGGTGGTAAATGTGGCGGTAGATGAGCACTATCTCGATGCTGAAACGGGCAAACTCGATGTCGAAAAGATGCGTCTTTTGACCTATGCACACGGCGGTTATTTCACTATGGGCGAGAAGATTGGCACTTTCGGATGGACAGTCAAGGGCTCAACCCTCCGCAAGGAGTTGAAACAAGGAAAGCAGAGTGCAAAGAGGTAGGTTATGGCGAAGAGATTAGCGATATTTGACCTCGACGGTACACTACTCAACACGATTGGCGATTTAGCCGAGGCGTGCAACTATATGTTGACGCTGCGTGGGCTCGGATTGCACACCCGTGAGGAGTATGCGCAGATGGTCGGCAATGGCATTCTAAATCTCGTGAAGCGAGCATTGCCAGAGGAGTTGCGAAGACCTGAATATGTGATGGCAGCACGAGAGGACTTCCTCGCCTACTACACCGCCAATATCGACCAATATACCGTGCCTTACGAGGGTATTCGGGAGGTGCTTCACACACTGCAAGAGAGTGGCTGGGAGATGGCAGTTGCATCAAACAAGTTTGATGAAGGTACAAAACAACTCGTTGCAAGCATCTTCCCAGAGGTCAATTTTAGGGCTATTTATGGCAATAAGGAGGGTTTCCCGTTGAAACCCGATGCGGCACTGCTCGACTTGATTATGAAGGAGTGCGAAGCAACTACCGAGACAACCACAATGATTGGCGACTCCGGCATCGACATACAGACCGCAAAGAGTGCAGGTGTGCGCTCGGTGGGCTGTTCGTGGGGCTTTCGCTCACGAGAGGAGTTGGAAGAGTATGGCGCCGACCACATAATAGACAGACCAATAGAGTTGTTAAACATATTAAAATAGATAAAATTATGGTAGCAAGTCCAAAGGATATTAATCCGAACAATGAGCCAACTGTCCTCTGCCCAGAGTGCGGAGTACCAATTCCAGTAAGTATGGAACGATGCCCATATTGCGGTATTCGTATGCCACACGGTTGCAAGATGTTGGCTATCCGCACCGCAGTAGCCATTGTGGCAATCATCACAGCGATTGTGCTGTTAGTGACGCTGTTGTAAAACAGGGAGGGGATAGTAGTAAGGAGTTTAAGGAAGTTAAGGAGTTTAAAGAGTTTAAAGAGTTTAAGGAGTTTAAGGATTAAATCATTAAACTCTTTTTTTTGGGGGGGGGCAATGAAAGCGTAGCATAGTAAACCTATGTGAGTAATTTGGAGTCCGACGCACTCGCACAAAAAGAGCCAATCAGAACATCCTGCACAAAAAAATCGTCAATGATTAGGCTATTTTTGGGCGAAGCAAGGCGATGAAAGCGCAGCATAGTAGACCTATGTGAGCATTTCAGAGTCCGACGCACTCGTACAAAAAGAGCCAATCAGAACGATTTTTTCATTTTTTTTGTATATTTGCATTATGATAGAGTTCAAACGAAAATTTTCAAATAGTACAAAATTGGCACTTTGTATAGCAACAGCGGGATTGTTGTCTATACCGTGGGAGGGGGCAAGTTGCATCACTTTATTTATAGGATTGTTGCCGTTATTGTTGGTAAGTGCGCAATATAGTGGCAGTTGGAAAGATACCTTTGCAATGATGGGTTGGGCGACTATCTCATTTGCATTGTGGAACATCTTTACAATCTGGTGGGTGTGGAATGCTACTCCGGCAGGACCTATTGCCGCCACTATATGCTCAACTTGGTGGAGTTTGTTAGCCTTTATGGCTTACCACATAGTATCTAAACACGCATCGAAGGCGTTAGCGTATGTAACTTTTGTAACCGCTTGGATTGCAGGCGAGTATCTCTACACCAATGCACCAGCATTGTCATTCCCTTGGTTGGTATTAGGCAATGGTTTTGCAGATGACCCTTGGGCAGTGCAGTGGTACGAATATACCGGTGTTTTTGGAGGTTCGTTGTGGGTGTTGCTGGTGAACATCTTGGCATTAGAGGCGTGCTTGACTATGCGCAAAAGGGCGTGGACGGCTGCAACATTGGCTATTGTTATACCTATTGGCATTTCAATAGGTCTATTCTACAAGTACAAGCCCGACAGCAAGAGTTACACATCGTTGCCAAAGATGACAGTATCGGTTACACAGCCCAACATCCCTTGCTACGAGAAGTGGAACATCTCGGCAGAGAAACAGCAGGACAATCTGCTCGATTTGCTTGCCCAAGCACCCGACTCGGCAGAGTTTGTGCTTATGCCCGAAACTGCGTTGGCAGAGATGATAAATGACCGTCAGGCGGAGAATTCGCATATCGTAAATCGCATTTCGGAATACTTGCAGAACGAAAAGCCTACGACTATGGTGGTATCGGGAGGCGAAACAGTACATCTATATGGCAAAGTAAAGGGGTCGGAAACGGCACGCAAGCGAGGTATGTACTATATGGATATATTCAACTCGTCGCTCGGCATCGACACCACTTCAACGGTGCAAATTCATCACAAAGGCAAATTGGTCGTGGGAGTCGAAACCATTCCGATGTGGCTACGCAAGGCGGGCGATCTGTTTGCGGTGGATTTGGGCGGTACTTTTGGACAACTTGGTGTGGGAGAGAGCCAAATTCCATTTGAGCACAATGGCAAGAAGGTTGCACCTGCAATATGTTACGAAGGTCTATATGGCGACCATATGGCGGAGTTTGTGCGCAATGGCGCCGAGGCGCTTTTCGTAGTGTCGAATGATGGCTGGTGGGGCAACACTCTCGGACACCTCTACCTCTTCAAGTTCTGTCGTCTGCGTGCTATTGAGTTGCGCCGAGATGTGGCTCGTAGCGCAAACACCGGAGTGTCGGGCTTCATTACGATGCAGGGCGAGGATATTGAGCGCTTGGAGTGGGATCAGCGTGGTGTGCTGACTGCCGATATACGACTAAATACAAAGCAGACCATCTATGCAAAATATGGCGACTACATCGGTCGTTTGTCGCTCTATATTGCAGCGTTGTGTCTATTGTATTTCATCGCCTTTTGCGCAAAAAAGAAGTTTTATCTGAATTAATAAAGTTAATGGCTAATGGCCACCGCCGCGATTAAGCTGAGAGCAGAGGTTGCTTGCAAACTATGCCGAAGCGTAGCGGTGAAGACCAAAGGTCAATAGCGAATAGTAAATTTATGAACTATATCGAAACTCTTGACTATCTATTCTCGTCGATGCCTTCATTCCAGCAGGTTGGAGGTGATGCCTACAAACCGGGGTTGGAGCGCATTGCGGAGTTTTGCCGTGTTATAGGCAATCCACAACGCAGTTACTTTGTAATCCACATTGCCGGCACAAATGGCAAAGGCTCGGTATCGAATATGTTGGCTGCGGTATTGCAGCAGGCAGGCTATCAGACAGGATTATTCACCTCGCCACACTTGACCGACTTCCGTGAGCGCATTCGTGTGAATGGAGAGATGATTTCGAAGCAGAAGGTGGTAAACTTTGTAGATAGATACAAAGCGGAGATGGAGCGATTACAACTCTCATTCTTCGAGATGACCACCGCTATGGCTTTCGACTACTTTGCACAAAGCGATGTCGAGGTGGCAGTTATCGAAACGGGATTAGGTGGTCGTTTGGATGCGACAAATATAGTACAACCGCTGATTTCGGTAATTACAAACATCGGATTAGAACATACTGAATACTTGGGCGACTCACTACCAAAGATAGCCAGAGAGAAGGGAGGTATTATAAAGAAGTGTACGCCTGTGGTTGTGGGCGAGAAGAACTCAAACTACAACCTCGTGTTGGAGGAGATTGCTAACGATCAGCGCTCGGAGATTATCTACGCTCCCGAAGCATTCTCGCTCGGAGAGTGTGGTTTTGAGGGGGACAAGCAGGTGATAACAATGACTCGTAATAGAGATGGCTATCCATATCAACTCCGACTCGACCTATTGGGAGAGTATCAGCGTCAAAATCTCGTTACGGTGGCTACCGTACTCGATAAATTGCACGAGGCAACTCCACTCTCGATTTCACGCCGAGCCTTTGTAGAGGGTGTGCGTGAGGTGTCGAAACTAACATCGTTCCGAGGCCGTTGGTATCAACTCTCGCAAGAGCCTCTCGTAGTGTGCGACACTGGCCACAATGAGCACGGCATTGCCGAGGTGGCAAGACAGTTGAAGGCTCGCACCAATAGTGGCAAGTTGCTCTGCGTGATGGGTTTCTGCGGAGATAAGGAGTTTGACAAGATGGTTGCGTTGATGCCGCAAGATGCGCACTACATATTCACACAAGCATCTATTCGTCGTGCCGCATCGCTCGACAAAATCGCCGAGGTCGCAACTGCTCTCTCGCTCGACTTTGAACTCGCCGAGACCGTTGCCGAGGCGATAGCCAAGGCGAAGTTGCAACTTACGACCGATGATATGCTTTTTATAGGCGGTAGCACATTTGTGGTAGCCGAAGTGTTGGATTTATAGCACATTCCCACAAAAAGTTTATCATAAATATGATTTTTTGTAAATTTTTACTATATTTGCATTAGCGAAAAGTAAGAGATTGTATGATTAACTCATTGTCAAGCCGATTTTTTTACTTTTACTTCTTTTCAAACGAAGGGGAGCGATAGTTTGTGTATATGTTTGACAAATAGATAGATATACCGCTCCTTCGAAAAGAAAGGGCGGTTTTTTTAATGAAGAACCAAGGATGAAACGAGTTGCAATACAGGGATACAGAGGCAGTTTTCACCACATCGTAGCAGAGGGTGTCGAGGGGGCAGAGGTCGAAATTCTCGCCTGCGACACATTCCGAGAGGTGGCACAAGCGGTCGAGGAGCGCCGAGTGGATTATGGAATTATGGCGATAGAGAACTCTATTGCGGGCTCTATCCTACCCAACTACAACCTTTTGCAGAACTGCAATGTTCAGATTACAGGCGAGGCGTATCTCCGTATCCGCCAGAACCTAATGGTCAATCGAGGCGTGCAGTTGGAGGATATTCACGAAGTGGAGTCGCACCAGATGGCGCTCTTGCAGTGTACTGACTTCCTCGACAAGCACCGCTGGCAACTTATAGAGAGTGCCGATACTGCTCTCAGTGCTGCGCAACTCCAAGCAAGTGGCTCACGCACAAAGGCGGTAATAGCAAGTTCATTGGCAGCCCAACTCTTCAACCTCGATATTGTTGCTGCGGATATTCACACCACTCGTGATAACTACACCCGTTTTCTGCGATTGGACTACTGCGACCGCAAACACCAAGAGCCACAAGCGGGAGAGGGCGGTGGCAAAGCCTCGCTCTACTTCAAAATCGGTAATACATCGGGTACTCTATACGACACATTGGGCTGTTTCGAGGGGCTTAATCTAAATATGACAAAGTTGCAGTCCTACCCTATCCCTACCGAGCCTTGGCACTATATGTTCCATATGGATATGGAGTTCTCGGAGGGGGCGAACTTTACAACAGCACTCAATCGTCTGCGTGATAAGGGGGTTGAGGTGCATATCTACGGAGTCTATCAAAAGGGAAAAGATTTATAGATTAATTATGGCATATAATTTTGAATTGGCAGAGCGTTTAGGCTCGGTGAGCGAGTACTACTTCTCTCGTAAGTTGCGAGAGATAGACGAGATGCGCCGTGCAGGAGCAGATATTCTCTCGCTCGGCATCGGCTCACCCGATATGCCTCCCCACCCCTCGGTGATGGAGCGTCTGGCGGAGGAGTCGGCAAAACCTACGGCTCACGGCTATCAGTCGTATCGTGGTGTGGCAGAGTTGCGCAATGCCTTTTCGAAGTGGTATAACGACCGCTTTGGCGTTGAATTAAATCCTGATAGCGAGATTTTGCCACTCATAGGCTCGAAGGAGGGAGTAATGCACACCGTTATGACCTACATATCGAAAGGCGATAAGGTTTTGGTGCCAAACCCAGGTTATCCGACCTACGCCTCTGCCGTACGACTTGCCGAGGGCGAAGTTGTATACTATGCTCTCAAAGAGAGTAATGGTTATATGCCAGAACTCGATGCTATGCCGACCGAAGGGGTAAAGATTATGATTATCAACTACCCTCATATGCCTACGGGGGCAGTGGCATCGAGAGAGGATTTAGAGAAGATAGTGGATTGGTGTCGCAAGCACCATATTCTATTGGTGAACGACAACCCATACTGCTTTCTGCGCAACGAGAATCCGTTGTCGTTGCTCTCGATTGCTGGTGCAAAAGATGTCGCCATCGAATTGAACTCATTGAGCAAAAGCCACAATATGGCGGGCTGGCGTATAGGAATGGTGGGTGGAGCAAAGGAGCGCATAGATGAGATTTTGCGCTTCAAGAGCAATATGGACTCTGGAATGTTTCTACCTTTGCAGTTGGCAGCCGCTACCGCACTCGGCTTGGGTGATGAGTGGTACGCCAAGCAGAACGCAGCATATCGAGCACGAGAGGCAAAGGGTTTGGAGATAATGAAGGCTTTGGGCGTAGAGTGTCGAGCAAATCAGGCAGGATTGTTCCTTTGGGGCAAGATACCGAATGGTGAAAACTGCTACGATTTCTGCGACAGACTGCTCTACGAGAAGCATATATTCCTCACGCCGGGTGGCATCTTTGGTAGCGAGGGCGAAAAGTATGTACGCATAAGCCTATGCGCCTCGGAGGAGATGTTGCAAAGAGTGCTTTGCAGAATTCAAAGCAGAGAATTCAAAATGGAGAATTAAGAGTTATGAGAATTTGTATCATAGGTATAGGATTGATTGGTGGCTCGTTTGCCCTTGCACTTCGCAAGCACGCACTCGTGGAGCGTATTTATGGTGTCGACGCATCGCCTTGCAATGCAAAAAAGGCGTTGGAGTTGGGGTTGGTTGACGAAATCGTAGAGTTCGACAATGCAACAGAGGTGGCAGATATTATCGCCATCGCCACACCCGTAGACACAATTCCGCAAATTGCTATAAAGTTGCTAAACAATATATCCGACAATCAGATTGTTATGGATATGGGCTCGACCAAAGAGGAGTTGTGCGAACTTATCAGTCAGCACCCACACCGCAACCGCTTTGTTGCCACTCACCCAATGTGGGGTACGGAACATAGTGGCCCAGAGGCGGCTGTCGCAGGGGCTTTTGCGGGGTGTAATACCGTAATCTGCGAGGAGGAGAGGTCGGACAGCAATGCTGTGGCGACTATCGAAAATATATTCACCGCAATAGGTATGAAAATTATGCGTATGTCGCCTGCACAGCACGACACGCACGCCGCTTATGTGAGCCACATTTCGCACATCACATCATTTATACTTGCTACTACGGTACTCGAAAAGGAGCGTGAGAGCGACACTATCCTCGACCTTGCAGGTGGTGGTTTTGAGAGTACTGTGCGACTTGCCAAGTCATCGCCAGAGATGTGGATTCCTATTTTGATGCAGAACAAATACAATATCTTGGATGTTTTGCGAGAGTATATTCACCAACTCGAAATTTTCCGCAAGGCGCTCGAAAAGGATAAGCGTGATGAAATTCGTCAAACCATTGAGCGAGCAAACACAATACGAAAAATTTTAGATAAAAAATAGATATTATGAAGTTGAAAAAACCATTTATCATTGCAGGACCTTGTAGCGCAGAGAGCGAGGAGCAGGTGCTCTCAACAGCCCAAGCACTTGCCGCAAGTGGCAAAGTAGACATATTCCGTGCCGGAGTGTGGAAACCTCGCACCAAGCCAAACACATTCGAGGGTGCTGGCGTAGAGGCGTTGCCGTGGCTCGCCAAGGCAAAGGAGATGACAGGTCTTCCTATCGCTACCGAGGTGGCCAACGCCAAGCATGTGGAGAGTGCTATGCCATACAACTTCGATATGTTGTGGATAGGCGCTCGAACTGCGGCAAACCCATTCTCGATGCAGGAGGTTGCCGAGGCTTTACGAGGTACGGATATACCCGTATTTGTTAAAAACCCCGTAAATGGCGAGGTCGATTTATGGTGCGGAGCAGTGGAGCGACTCGCTGTGTGTGGCGTTAAGAATATAGGACTTATCCATCGTGGATTTTCGGGCTTTGGCGCTGGCGCCTTGCGTAATGCTCCGATGTGGCATCTCGCCCTCGAAATGCGTCGTCGTATGCCAGAGTTGCCGATGATTTGCGACCCTTCGCACATCTGCGGTTGTCGCCAATATATTGCAGACATATCGCAGCAGGCGGCAGATTTGAACTACGATGGTCTGATGATTGAGAGCCATATCAACCCCGATGTGGCGTGGAGCGATGCAAAGCAACAACTTACTCCCGATGCCCTCGCTGCCCTACTCGACTCCCTGAAATGGCGTGCCGGAGAGTCCACTTCGGAGTCATTCCAAACCGCACTTATGGGGCTGCGTGAGCAGATAGATAGCCTCGACCGTGAGATTTTCCAACTCCTCGCCGAGCGAATGAATGTAGCCGAGGAGATTGGCAAAATCAAGCGAGAGAATGATGTTCGCATCTTACAGGCTGCACGCTGGGATGATATTATGGAGCGTGCTCTCGCCCGCAACTCGTCGCTGGGATTGAGCGAACACTTTATCCGAACACTCCTCGATGCAATCCATATCGAGAGTATCAACCGACAAAATAGGGTTATGAATGAGTAACAGAAAACAAGTCCTCACATACTAATCATATGTGAGGATTTTTGCATCATTACCAATTTAAGCAGATGCTTACAACCTTCCGATGTGGTAAAAACGCAAATAGGGAGGGTGGTATTTTACAACACCACCCTCCCTAACTTCAAAATCGGAGATGATTAGGCTATTTTTGTGCGTTGCGCAGTGCTGGAAAGCGGAGCATACTGAGCGTATGTGAGCATTTACAGCGCAAGCAAGGTGCAAAAAGAGTCAATCAGAACGATTTTATTACTTAGTTGCACTCTCCAAACGCTTCATCATCACAAACATAAACAAAGCCGAAAGCAAGCACAAAGCGATAAATACCGACCAAACGGTTACGAGGCTGAAACCACCCCAGAGCAGACCACCTACTGCGACGAGGAAGTTACCGATAGCAGTTGCTACAAACCAGCCACCCATCATCATACCCTTGTACTTTGGAGGTGCCACCTTCGATACAAACGAGATACCCATTGGTGAGAGGAACAACTCTGCGAAAGTAAGGATAAGGTAGGTGAGAATCAACCAATAGGAAGATACTCGCTTTGCAGGAGGATTTGCAGCCTCAATCTCTGCCAAAGTATTCTCGGCAGCAGCAACATCCTCGGCGGTGATAACATTTGCAGGAGCAACCTCGGTTGTTGCCTCAGCCTCCTGTGCAGGAGTTGCGCCAACCAAAACAGTTGTCTTTGCGTTGTATACATTGTTGAACAGAGCCAAGTGAGCCTCAGCCTTTGCGAGATTCTTCTCTTTGTTATCCTTCTTTGCGTTCTCGATTGCATCGGTAAACTTCTTCACATAAGCAGCCTTCTCCTCCTCAACCTTTTTGAGGTCAGCCTCACTGCCCTTCAACTCCTGTGCCTTCTCTGCAAAGTAGATACCCTTCTCTACAACGATGCTATTCTGCTGAACATCCGGAGTATTCAAGCCTCGTGAGCCGATTGCCATAACCACAAAGCCGATAGCGGCTACAAGCATACCATAGGCAATTTTGCGAGGTGCCGAAGGCTCTTTACCTTTGTTTGCGAGGGCTCCGAAGATAGCCATCGAAACAGGAGTAAGAGCAACCACATAGAATGGGTTGAACTGCTGGAAGATTGGAGCATTAACAGCAACAGTAGTATCAGCCTGAACACCCAAAGCACGGTATACGAGGAGTGCCAAAACGCCCGAACCAATAACACCAGAGAAGATTTTACCCTTCACGCTATTGCTCTGGAATACCGAGAATGTTGCATATACTGCTACGATAATCAACACCAAGTTCCATACATCGAAGAGCATAGTTGTAAGACCAGACTCCGAAGTGCTTGTGAACTCATCTGCAAAGAATGTCAAGGTAAGACCATTCTGGTGGAATGCCATCCAGAAGAAGATTACAACGGCAAACACAAGAACAAGCGCTACGATACGAGCCTTTGTCTCGGCAGGAGTAAGAGTATCCTCAACAACTGCGGCAGCACCCTTATCACTCTTCTTGCCACCCTCAACATGGCGATACCACTTGCGACAAGCGAAGTAGATAATCATCGACAAAATGAGTGCAACGCAAGCCACTGCGAATGAGAAGTGGTATGCATCGTTGCCCGAAAAACCGAGGCTCTTCTCTGCCCAAGCCTTAATAGCAACAGCAGCAGTTGGAGCAAACAATGCACCGATGTTGATTGCCATATAGAACAATGAGAATGCCGAATCACGCTTCTCTGCATATTTAGGATCGTCGTAGAGATTACCTACCATAACCTGCAAGTTACCCTTGAAGAGTCCTGTACCTACTGCAATAAAGAGCAACGAACCGAGCATTGCGCACATTGCTACGGTATCGCCACCGAGAGGTAACGAGAGGAGTAAGTATCCGATGAACATAATCGAGATACCTGTGGTAACCATCTTACCATAACCAAACTTATCAGCCAAGATACCACCAAACAATGGCATAAAGTAAACGAGGCCGAGGAATGTACTGTAAATGATACTTGCTGTACCTGCATCCAAGCCGAAGTTGGCTTTAAGGAAGAGAGCAAACACAGCCAACATTGTGTAGTAGCCAAAACGCTCACCTGTATTGGCGAGAGCCAAGGCGTAAAGGGCTTTTGGTTGTCCTTTGAACATAAAATTATAAGTTTTTTAGTTAATAAATAAAGTTTCCCTTTTTATTTTGCCGCAAAGATAACGAAATTTTTCGATTTTTCTTGTGTGCCTATTTTACGAAACCCGCTATTTGTGCCATTTCAACACCATTGCCGTGCGGGCGGTGTTGTAAATTTTAATAAAGTGGTGTGCATTATCCCACTCGTCAACAATCGTCTCGGTGAAGTGCTCCTGCCCCTTTGTCTGACGGTCAAAACCTCCGAAGCGACTCTCGTCGGTGGAGAGTTCAACGGTATATTTTCCCGCCCAAGGCACCTCTACACGATAATCCGGGCAAGAGTTCGATGGGCTCCAATTGAAGACAAAGTACAAACCCTTGTGCGAGAAGGCGATAGTCTGATTTTCGTAGTCGGCGTGCCACTTGTAAGGGTAGCCATCAGACAAAACCTTGTATTTTTTTATCACCTTCAACATCTCCTTATCGAACAAGCCGAGTTGTCCGTAGCGCAAGAAGCCATTATCCGCCAGCGACCACTGACGGCGTGCGTGAGCATAACTCCAATCGTTACCCTCACGAGGGAAGTCAATCCACTCTGGGTGTCCGAATTCGTTACCCATAAAGTTGAGGTAAGCATCACCTCCGGTTGATATGGTCATCAGACGAATCATCTTGTGGAGAGCCATTCCTCGCTCCACTTCCAAGTTCTCCGAGCCCTTATTCATCGCAAAGTACATCTCTTTATCCATCAGGCGGAAGGCGATAGTCTTATCGCCCACCATTGCCTGGTCGTGCGACTCTGCGTAAGCCACAGTCTTAACCTTCGGCAGACGATTAGTCAGGACACCCCACATCTCGTCGATATTCCACGACTCATCGCTCTCGTCCTCCAACAGTCTAATCCAGAAGTCAGGTATTGCCATTCCCAAACGGAAGTCAAAGCCTATGCCGCCATCTTCGATTGTACGACACATTCCAGGCATTCCACTCACATCCTCGGCAATGGTTACAGCCTCAGGGCGGAAGTCGTGAACGAGTTTATTTGCCAACGAGAGGTAGACCAGAGCATCACGATTGACACCCTCGTCAAAGAACTTCTCACGACAGTCGAAATCAGTATATCCGAAGTGGTGATATATCATCGAGGTTACACCATCAAAGCGATAGCCGTCGAAGTGGTACTCGTCGAGCCAATACTTGACATTCGAGAGGAGGAAGTGCTCAACCTCTCGCTTTCCATAATCAAAGGTTTTCGAGTCCCAATATGGCTGATAGCCTGCACCGCCCTGCTTCGAGTAGTGGTAAGGCGAGCCGTCGAGTTCGTTGATGCCCTCGTTGAAGTTCTTAACATAGTGGGCGTGAACAATATCCATAATTACGGCAATGCCCAACTTATGAGCCTTGCGCACGAGCGACTTCAACTCCTCTGGTGTTCCAAAACGAGAAGATGGTGCAAAGAAATTTGCCACATGGTAACCAAACGAGCCGTAATATGGGTGCTCGGCAATCGCCATAACCTGAATGGCGTTGTAGCCCGCCTTTTTAACTCGTGGCAAAACGCTCTTCTCGAACTCCTTGTAGGTGCTTATACCCTCCTTTTCGGAGGACATTCCGATATGTGTTTCGTAAATCAGCAGATTTTCCTTGTCCACCACAAGTCTATCCTCGCCCCAATCGAATGGTTGCGGAATCCAGAATTGCGCCGAGTAGTTCTTCGTGTTGTCGTCTTGAATAAGGCGTGTGGCGTAGGCCGGAATACGGTCGTGCCAACCATTTTGTCCGTGGATATGGAGTTTATACAACGAGCCGTGCGTCAAGCGGTACGAATACATCGCATCGGGGAAAAAGATACTCCACACTCCGTGAACATCTTTGTTCAGTCGCAACTGCGTGCGTTGCCAATTGTTGAAATCGCCAAAGATGTATACATCGTATGCCGCAGGTAGCCACTCTCTAAACCACCAGCCCGACATATCCTCATCGTACTGCCAACCGAAATAGCGATAGCCGTTTGCATAATCGACAATCGAACCATTGCGCTCAATCTCGGCAAGATGGGCACAATACATATCGTATCGTGCATTTACCGCATCTTCAACGGGTTGTAGCCACTCATCCTCGGCAACCATTGCCAACTGCTTTCTCTTATTCTCAACCATACAAGTAGGTATTTTAGACAAACCTACCACAAATATAGTAAAAATTGAGAACTTTGGCGAAGAGGGAGGTGTTTTTTATAAAAAAGGATCTATTTAATCTCTATACTCATAGAGTTGATTGCGCAGACGAGGAGTAAAACCCGCCTCACGGATGGCACGACAGATGCCCTCTTGGTCGAAGCGATTGTGAGCGCCAGCCGACGAAACAACATTCTCCTCAATCATTATCGAGCCCATATCGTTCGCTCCGCTGTGGAGTGCAATTTGTGCAGTCTGCTTGCCGACAGTAAGCCACGAGGCTTGGATGTTGCGGATATTGTTCAGCACCAATCGAGCCACCGCAATCAAACGGAGATACTCGGTTGGTGAGAAGTGTGTTGTGTAGCCCATCTTTTCGAGTTGCGTGCCCTCCGAGCGGAAAATCCACGGAATAAACGCAGTAAAACCATAATTTCCTTCGGGGCACTCTGCCTGCAAATCACGCAGGCGAATGAGGTGTTCGATGCGCTCCTCGATAGTTTCGATATGACCATACATCATCGTTGCAGTGGTCGGGATATTCATCTCGTGCGCCTCGTGCATCACTCGCAACCACTCCTCGGCACTCGGCTTGGCTGGCGAGATGATTTTGCGCACCCTATCCACCAAAATCTCGGCACCGGCACCTGGCAACGACGAAAGTCCCGCATTGCGCAGTCGCTCCAAGACCTCGTGCGTGGCAATTTTGCTCACCTTGGCAATATGCGCCACCTCTGGCGCTCCGAGGGCATTGAGGCGCAGTGTCGGAAAGTGCGATTTGAGCGTTTGAAACAACTCCTCATAGTACTCTATACCGAGCGCAGGGTGCATTCCGCCCTGCAACAAGAGTTGGTCGCCACCGAGGGCAAACATCTCCTCGGTCTTGCGGATATACTCCTCGATTGGAGTTATAAAGTGCCTGTCGATCTGATGTGGCTTGCAGTGAAAGTTGCAGAAACGACACCCCGACACACAGACATTCGTGGTGTTGATATTGCGGTCAATTTGCCAGGTTACAACCCCCTTGTCTGCGACCTTGTCGGCACGCAGACAATCAGCCGCCGCAGCGAGTTCGTAGAGTGGAGTCTCACGCCACAACAGCATAGCCTCCTCACGGGTGATAGCCTCCCCTACCAACGCTTTGTCGTATATCCTTTGCAACTTCATAGCGCAAAGATAGTAAAAAGTTGAGAGTGAAGAGTGGGGAGTTGAGAGATTTTTTGATTTAGCGCAATAAAAACAAGAGGGCGTTTCCCAACTGTCACCTACCTCAGGGCTCATTGCAAGCAATAAACGGAGAACGGAAAGCGGAGCAACTAAATGACAATAAATGGCATTGAATGACAAGGAATGGCATTCGCTCGTTACACTCGCTGAATGGCAACGAATGGCAAATGCGCCCGCCATTAAGCAGTCCAGAGGACTGCGCTGCCATTAAATGTCATTAAGGGCTGAAAGCCCGAATGCCATTCTTTGCCATCAAATTGGCGCAAAAAAACGGCAAGCGGAAAACGGAAAACATTTCCACCAACAACTTCTACTAACGACCGCAGGAGCAGGACAAAGGCTCCGAGCGAGAGAGGGCAAAGGAAACTACAAAGTAGTTTGACGATATTGGCGAATGGCTGTCGGGCTTGCACGAACAGACACTCGCCAATGTCGTTATAGGCTCGTAGAGCCCTTTGCCCACGAGCGAGCAGAGGCTTGCTGCGTAAGCAGGTTGAAAGGAAGAAACTCGCAAATAGACAAAAAATAAGAGGGCGTTTCCCAACGACCTCTTACCTCGAAACTCATTGCGAGTTTCTTACTAACCCAAACTTAAATAAATGAAGAAACCTCACTGCGGTGTGCAGTTATCACCGCAGCTGTTAGATTGTTGTGCAATCTCTATACCAAGAACGAATAAACGGGCAGAGAATTGCCACAAAAGCCCAAATGCGACATCTTGCTGTCTAATTACGACACAGAGAGGTTGCACGACGATGTACCACAGTGGGCGAACACTCTCCATTGCAAATTCCGCACCCACGCCCAAATGTCTGAAAACCATACATTTTGACTTTTTTGGAAAATTTAGTATATATAATTAGGTATAACAATTTATTATACTTACCTTTGCGGTGTTATATAGGTTAATCCGATCAAATCAATATACAATTAACTAAATATCAAGTATTTTATGAAGTACACAACTAAAATTTTGCGGGGGGGGGAATACGCCGCTCCCGAGATGGAGATTTGCTTGGTTAAGGCTGAGCGAGGCTTTGAGGCAAGTATGCCAGGTATCACAATCAATCCTTGGGAGAGCGACAATGACTCTCTCGAATTCTAATGTCAAACCCTAAAAAGTAAGAAGAAGATGAAAAAGTTTTTATTCTCGTTGGGTTTGATTGCAATGGCTTTCAACCTTACAAACTGCGCACAGTATGAGGAGGCAACTCCTTCGGTTGATGTTAAGGGCGACTTCGAGTTGTATGCCCCTATCGCTCGTACCGCTAACGATGGCTTGAATACCGTTTGGACGACAAACGATCAGATTAATGTGTTCCACGCATTAACTGACGGCACAACCTACACCAACGACGGTGCTTTCAAACTCGAGAGTGGCTCTACTAACCGTTTCTTGGGTAATCTCAATGGTACTTTGGATGTAGAGGAGGAGTACGACTGGTATGCTTTCTATCCATATAGCAGTTATACTACAACCCCTGCTAACACAAGCGGTGGTCGTTACTATATTGGTTGTCGTTCAGACCAGTGGCAGACTCAGAATGGCAATGACTCTATGGCTCACATCGCCGGCACAAACTACCCAATGGCAGGCTATGCTGTAGCTGCCCCTAGTGGTGCAGCCCCATATTTGGAGTTTACTCATATCTCAAGCCTTGTTGAGTTCGAGGTTGTAAATAAGATAGAGGAGGCTATTACCGTTACAGAGATTGCACTTACAGCCGCAGAGGATATTGTTGGATATTATTACATCAACTTCACTAAGAAGAACAATTATACATTCACAAAATACGAGACCTATCAGTCAAATACCGCAGTTCTTAAGGTTGAAAATGGCTCGGCTATTGCAGCAGGTGCATCGGCTAAGTTCTATGCCGCTGTTAAGCCTTTCACCGCAACTGCAAGCTCGAAGTTAGCTGTTGTTGTTAATGCAAAATCTGCAACAAACTTGACAGGCACTCACAATGATGATATCACCTTAACTGACGAGGTCGTATTCTCATCAGGTAAGAAAAAGACTTTGAAGGTTAACTATGCAACCGCCTTTGAAAAGCCTGCTGCAAATGAGGTTGTAGCAACATTGTCATTCGCAAGCAAAGATAATCGCACCACTTTCACTGCTACTCAGCAAGTTTGGGAGCAGAATGGTATTAAGCTTGTTAACGATAAGGGAAGTTCGACAAATGCTGTTGCAGATTATGCAAACCCTGCTCGTTTCTACAAGAATTCAACAATTACAATCACTGCACCAGGTAATATCAAGAAGATTGAATTCAGTGCAGTCAGCGGTTACGCTAATCTTACTGACGAAGCAACCGTTAGCGGTACAAAGATTACGGTTACTCCTACAAGTCAGTCTAACACATATGTTGCAATCTTGTCGGTTGGTCAGTTGCGAGCAAATTCTGTTACTGTAACATATGTTGAAAGCGGAGATACTCCTGAAACCCCAGATACTCCTGCAACTCCAGAGTGGGACACAATAACAGCTCCAGCAGAGGTTGCAGCTGCGGGTGATTCAGTTTCGATTTCGTACGGCATTACAAATGGTACTGATGGCAAGTTTGCTTCGGCTACAACAACCGCAGAATGGATTACAGACTTTACCTACACAGCAGATAAGGTTACATTTAATGTTGCCGCTAATACCGGTGCAGCTCGTTCAGCAACAGTAACTCTCTCGTACGATGGCATTGATGAGAAAAAGGAGGTAACTGTTTCGCAGGCTGCAGGCGAGAGCACAGGTGGCGATGAAGGTGGAAGCACAGGTGAGGTGGTTACAACAAAATACACAATTAGCAACTATACCGCTGGAACACAATATGCTCAAAACGAGGCACATAAGCTTGATGATATACTAACTATTACGACAACAGCTTGCCACTTCACAAGCGAGATAAGAATCTATTCGAGCAGCACAAACAATGGATATGTAATCGGAACTCTTTCAAAGGGTACTATCAAGAGTCTCGGCTTCAATGCAGGTAATAAAGTTGACACTTTGAATGTATATGGTAGTACAGATGGAAGCACTTGGACTCTTGTTTCTGGCGTATCTATCACATCAACATCTTATAAAGATTATAGTGTTGACTTTGGCGACACAAACTATAAATACTTCAAACTTGATGTAGCAGGAAGCAATCAAGTTCGTATTAAGACTCTGACGCTTACCTACATCAACTGATCTTCGGGTAGTGGAACAGGAGGGGGTACAACCCCTCCTACCACGGACCCTGATGAAGATGAGGGTTCGACCACGGACCCGACCCAGGGAACTGCAAAACCAAGCGAAAGTTGGCTCGAATTGCCGGCGATTAGCAATGCGGCGCTCTATCCGAATGCCCAAGAGTTGAAGGTGAAGACATCGGCGGGAGTGAGCAACTACACCGCCTACTACGACAAATCGACCTACACTTCGATGTGGGTGGCATACACCCTCAAATCGAGCCATATAGGATCGTTGAGCCGACCATCGAGTTGGTCGTACAACCCGTTGATTTCTGAGAGTGTGCAGGTAAACCTCTGCGCCCACTCCTACAACGACAACTACTCACGAGGACACCTCATTCCAAACGGTTCACGCAACGGAAACGAGGAGATGCAGAGGCAGACATTTTATGTTACCAACTCGGTGCCGCAGATACAAAACTCGTTCAACGGTGGTATATGGAATAGCCTCGAAAATGCTTTGCGGTCGGTTGCCGAAAGTGGAATAACGCTCTACATCGTTACGGGCGTGGCCTTCAAAAAGGTGGGCGAGAGCAAGTCGGTGAACTACACAACGGCCAAAGACGATACCAAGCAAGTGCCTGTGCCAAACTACTTCTACAAAGTGGTGTTGAAGGTAACGACAAACAGCAACGGCACCGTAACTGCTGCATCGACCTGCGGTTTTTGGTTTGAGCATAAGACCTACTCGGACTCCTACACCAACTATGCGGTGTC
>JAGCLL010000007.1 GCA_017647025.1 Alistipes sp.
TTGTCCCAACCCTCACGAAGTGCCGAGTGCGAGAAGATGAATCGTGTAGGCTCCTCAAAACTCAACAGACGCTCCTTGTTCTTCAAGATAAGGTCGTATGCCGATATATCGTCCGATGTATCACGACCACGCTTTACCTCACTATTCACCGAACGACCCTTCTTGTCGATTGAGAAGTAGCCATTATGTATTTCGCTCACATCGAAGCGGCGTAGATACTGCTGATAATCGGAGTCAAATAGCGATATATTCTCATTGAGGATAGTTGCATACTCCTCCTCAAACATCTTCCAAAATACGCCCTGCTCAACCTCACCTTCGGCATTGTAACTCTTGTATTTCGCCACCTCGTCGATAAAGAACAACGATAGAGTCTTAATACCTCGTGCGAACAACTCACGCTCCTTCTCGAAGTGTGAAACGATGGTCTCACGGATCTGCACACGCTGCATCGCCAACTCGTTACTATCGCCGAATACCTCACCCTTGCGAAGTGTTATACCATTGAGGAATGTAACGGTATCGGTATATGGGTTAATCTCTGCGATATCGAAGCCCTCGTATTGTTTAAGACCGCTGACGCTGTATAACTTATCACCCTTACCGAACTTTACAGACTTACGGCGAATACCCGTTGCTGTGTTCATTTCAAGGTCGATTTTGACCATTGGCGGCTCGGTCTTCGATAGGATGATGCTGTCAATATAGAGATAACTCGATGTGCCCTTTAGGTTCTTAACCTCGAAGCCCTTAACCTGAATCTTCTTAACGAGTTTCTTGTTGTAGGCATCGAGTGCATCGAGTGCATATACGGTGTTGTGCTTGGTCTTGTGGGTTGCCGAGTAGTTAAGGATGAACAACGGCATAAAGCGTTTTAGAGCAGTCTGTGTAGCCTCACCCTCCATCTTCTGCGGCTCATCCATAATGATAATCGGACGGTTCGCTGCAATCACATCAATAGGTCGGCGACTCGCAAAGTCATCACGCTTCGAGTAGATGATGCGACTCTCCTTGTTCTTCGCACCCTCCTTCAATGATGCTGCAAAGGCTTGGGTATTGATAATCATCACATTGATACCCGCATCGCTCGAAAAGTCATCAAGACTCTTCAAACGACTACTATCGTAGATAAACCAACGAGCCTTCTTGCCATAGTGCTCCATAAAGTGGTCTTCGAGCATAGCGAAACTCTTGCCCACACCCTCACGGATAGCGATGCTTGGCACAACCACTATAAACTTGCTCCAACCATAACGCTTGTTCAACTCGAACATCGTCTTGATATAGACATAGGTCTTACCAGTTCCTGTCTCCATCTCGATATCGAGACTACACGCACCTATGCTTGGCACGAGCGAGTCAGACAACTTAATATCTCCTGCTGCCTGTGCCTTGCGAATGTTGGCGAGTATCTCTTTTGGGAGCAACTGTATCTCGCTATTTCGGTAGCCAGTCTCTATCTCATCATCGAGAATAGATGTCTGTGCCGAACGCTTACCGAGGTCACGACGATAGGTCAGACTATCCATAGATGGCTGTCCCTCGAATACCTCCACTGTGCGTTCTACCGCATCGGTCTGATATTGCTGTATCTTAAATTTGAATTTCATAACTCATCCAATTACAATATCCTTCTTACGGTTTCCTTGCTGTAAGCGTTGAAGATTTGGTCGAAGTTGTCGGCAACATTGTCGGTGGCGATGGAACGGTCACACATCACGAAGTAGTATGGTTTCTCCTTCGCTATGGCGGTGATTACAGCCTCGTTTATCTCCTTGTCGAAGCAAGCCATCAAGTAGCCATCCTCCACAACAAATACCTTCTTGCCGTGTATCTCTCGTATCTCAATCTTGCTCGATAGCGGCAAATTGCATTCAGGTAATACTTGGAACAAAAGGTCTTCGGCGGTGCGACCCTCACGGATATTATCCACCAACGCATCAAACGCCAATGTGGTCTGTATAGGCGTGTCGGCAGGGGTGTAATATACATCTGCCATATTCGACTCATCGAGTTTCAATACACGGAAACCCACATCAAGTCGCTCGATGCCCTCCTTCGATGCGTTCTCCTCCTTTATCTTGCGTCCTGCACGACGGATACGCTCCTTGCCAATCTCGCATATGTTCTTATATCCCGCTTTGTAAGCCTCGCTCTTCTCGTCTGTGAGTTCAGGCAACTGCACCATAATAAAGCGGCGATTACCACCATCCTCGGCATTTAACTGCATTACAGCGTGTGCCGTAGTAGCCGAGCCAGAGAAGAAGTCGAGAACGATGTCTCCTGATTTAACCATTGGCATATAATATTTTACTAACTCGGAAGGTTTGGGGAATGAAAATACATTTACACCAAGTAATGCTTCTACCTCTAATGTGCCATTTTTTGTAGAGATACCATTGACAACGGAATTTGGGTGTAAAGTGCCTTTTATCTTTTCGTATTGTAGCACACCATTCTCTTTGAAGAAAAAGCGTGATACTAATTGTCCTTTTTGGTCATATACAGTCTCTCCCTTTAACCAAGATTTAATCATATCTGCCATCGCCCACGCCGCTTTTACAGTTATAGGCTCTTTAAGTTTTTGATTCTCGCATATCATTGTTCCGTTGGTTATCTCAACGGGCTCATTTCGACCAAATTGTAGTGGGAATGTTTTATCGTCAGATTCAAAATCAATTCCCGCAGGGAATGTTATTTCTGACAATGGATTTTTTGGGCCTGGCTTTTTTATTGTTCTGTCTGATATTGTAGCATCATCTCCTTTATACTCAAAAAAAGGCAATTTGGTTGCACATTTTGCATAGCCTATCACATATTCGTGAGCCGTAGTAAAATGGGAAGCAGAAGTTCGTCCATTAACCCATATAGAATTTACAATTAGATTATGCTGTCCGAAAATCTCATTGCACACCTTCATTAAATTGTCACACTCGCAATCATTTATCGAGATAAAGATAACACCATCGTCCGAAAGTAGGTCTTTTGCCACCTTCAAGCGAGGATAAATCATATTAAGCCAATCGGTATGGAAACGACCATTGCTCTCGGTATTCTGCACCATTGGGTCTGCCATACGGCGTCCCTCCTCGTCAAACAGACCACTCTGTGCTTCAAACTCCGCCTTACCCTGTGCGAAGTCATCGTTATAAACAAAGTCGTTACCTGTGTTGTATGGCGGGTCGATATAAATCATCTTCACCTTACCCAAATAGTTCTCACGGAGCAACTTCAACACCTCCAAGTTATCGCCCTCGATATATAGGTTCTCGGTATTGTCAAAATCCACACTCTCCTCACGGCAAGGACGCAGCGTCTTGTTCGTAGGGGCATTAGCCAAGCGAATAGCAGCACGCTTATCGGGCCAAGTGAATTGGTAACGCTCCTCTGCACCCTCGACAACCTCGCACGCCAACTCCTGACGCAACTTATCGAAGTCGATAGCACGCACCAACTTACCATCGGCATTGATGGTCTCGGTCAAGCAGTTCGGGAACGTCTGCCCCAACAGTTCAACATTTCGCTCTGCCATATCAGTAGTGTGTAGTTTGAGTTTTTCCATATTAGTAGTCTTTTTCTATTCGTTCAAATGATGTAATTCTGCTTACCAAGAAGTTTCTAATTCGTTTTGATACCTTTGGGTAGCCAAACAATGGTTGCTCTTCATTCAAAATGAATTCTACAAGTTCAGGTATGTTGGCTTCGGTATCAACAACGATGTGTGTTATGAACTGCATAAAGTCCTCCTCATTGTCAATATCTGTCGTGAAACCTCTGTAAGCATATTCGCTGCTATGCAGTATCTTGTTAATTTCGTCCTTTTTTACCGCAAACTCCTCTTCGGACAAATTCCAATACCACTTTGTGTCTTCTGAATAATCGAATGGAATTAAAATACGCCATTCTCGTTCGTTATAAAAACAATAATCTTTACGTTTGACAGTTCCGTTGTATGGTTTTGTATTGCCAATAAGTTGGTTTAATGAGCGTTTGTAATTATAGCATCCATCCACATTATCTATGGTTGCTTTTATAACAGATAAGTCGTGTAATGCCAATCCAATGGTTTGAGATGTGCGATACATTACAGGGTTGATGTTATCTCCAAACACTGTTATTGCCATATCCTTATCCACTCCAACTATAAACTTGCCATAGGTATCCGAGTGTAATTTTGCTCTTGTCAAAGGTATGTCACAGAAACAAATCATAGGTATCGCTATATGACTGTTAATGTGTGGAGATGGTCGAAAGAAATTTGCACCCTCAGGATGCAGTTCATTCATATTTATCGTAGCCGAAACCTTCTCGCAACAATATGAAAAGCGAAAACCCTTCTCTAAAATACCTTTGAGGGCATCCATAGAGTTGGTGAAATGTAGTAAAGATGATGCGTTTATTGGATTCATAACTTCTTCTTCAATTCCTTCAATTTCTCGAATAGTTCCAACTTCTTGCGAGGTTGTTTCTCGGTGCGAACTTTATGCTCCAACTGCTCAATCTGCTTCATCAGTTTGGCGTGTGCATCATCCTCTGCAATCTGCTCGGCGATGGTGTTGCTACCAACAATAGTGATACTACCAATAGCGGCAACTATATTCTCCCAAACAGAGTCGAGGTTTAGACCCGCAAGTGGTACCTTCACATCGTCGGTTGGTTGCCACTCCGAAGTGATAAGGCGTGTGCAGTAGGTCGCCAACTGCGTCTCACCCTCGAACATCAGAGCAAACACAATCTTCTGCTCGATAAGTTTGGCGAGGGTAGCGATATTCTTGGGGTCATAATCCTTGCGTTTGAGTTGCACGGCAAAAACATATATCGACTTCACATCCTTACCCTCGGCAAGATGGCGTGTATCCACCACATTAGCGATAGCAATACGACTTATATCCGCATCGAAACGCTCCCTCTCGGCAGTGTTCATTGCGAACTTGGCGTAGATCGCCGTCTTTGGTAGTTGCTTACCAACAACGCTATTTTCTGGTAGTCCGAACATATTATCTTACAACCAAGAAACAAATCAATTCAAAGTCATCCAAGCCCTTAATCTCCTTCGTAAATAGTTCGCCTTGGAATCCACTCAACAATAGGTCTATATCGCTCTGCTCCTTAACACTGATAATCGAGGTGATGGCATCGCCCAACAGGTCGGAGTAGTGCTTCATATTGTAGCCATCCTTCGTTTCCTTATTGAACGAGCGGCACAATTCAGCGATAGGCTCAACTTTACCTCGACACATATAGCGAACACGGTCAAGCAACTCCTTCGGTTGTAGGTGGTTGATAAAGACCTCGCCATCGTCGGTGAGATAGACCATATAGAACGGGTGTAAGCGGTTCTTTTGGTCTATATTTACACTGTTAGAGCGGTTCTTCAACACATAAACCACACCCTTTGGGCAATCATCAGTTGCAGCGATAACGGCGTGCATACCATACGGAGCGTGCTCGGAATAACTCTTGTTCTTCACATAGTCCAGCAAGTCCAAGCGGAACTCGTTAAGTCCCAAATCCATAATCGAGACTCCTGTGTTCATTTCCTCGATATCCACAACCTCCTCTTGGAGACGCTTCAACTGCTCACGGCGGTAGTCCAAATCGCCCTTCTCCTCTGGTGATAGCAAGTTATCATCACCCGTAGAGGTCATTACCGAAATCTTCATACGAGCCTCGACACGACCCTTCAAGTCGATATACTCATCGAGGGTCATATCTGGCCAGAAATTCACAAGTTGTATAGTATCGTTCTTCGAGCCGATACGGTCAATACGACCAAATCGCTGAATGATACGCACTGGGTTCCAATGGATATCGTAGTTAATCAGATAGTCGCAATCCTGCAAGTTCTGACCTTCGGAGATACAGTCGGTAGCAATCAAAATATCAATCTCCTCCTGCACATCAGGGAAGATAACCGACTTCTCCTTCGAGATAGGCGAGAATAGTGTTAGAAGGGCATTGAAGTCCATCTTACGCTTGATTTTAAGCGTGCTTCTTGACTCAATATCACCCGTAATCATAGCCGTATGCAAGCCTCTGTCCTTCAAGATAGTATCTGCAAGGCAGTTGTATAGATACTCGGCGGTATCAGAGAACGCAGTGAAGATAATCACCTTCTTATTGCGTCCATTGATAGGATGATCAATCTTATTATAGACAACCTCCTTCAAGGTCTGCAACTTGGTATCGTGTTCAGGTGTAATATCGCCCAACATCAAGCGTAACAAGGTAAGCACCTCCAAATCGGCGATAAGGTCTCGCTTCCACGATAAGGTATCCATATCGGACAGCAAAATCTTGCTCTTCTTACCACCAACGGTAGCCTCCGCATCGTCGATATCCAAGTCGCCCATATCGTAGTCATCAACCGTAGCCTCACCTGCATCTATCTTGGCGATAGTGCTGCTGATTAACTCCTCGATGCGACCAAGCGAAAGTCTGAACGAATTGACAGAACTCTCCAAACGCTTCAAAAGGTTGGTGCTCATAAGTCGGCTGATACCTATCTCTCGACCCGATACTGAACGACCACCGAATTTCTTCTCATCACCGTCGTCGATATACTTGTGAATCTTGCTCGGTAGGATGTAGTTAGATGGACGGTATATCGAAAGGTTCAGACGCTGCAACTCCTCGAATATCTCGTTGTAGTTTATGGCATCGTTTATATCCGTAAGGTTCGGACGATACGAGATTGGAGCAAGTCGTGTTGGGAATTTACCAATATCGGCAGTGTCATAATACTGCTCGATATGCTTTCGGCTACGAGCAATGGTAACAGAGTCGAGCAACTCGAAGAAGTCGAAACTTAAATTGTCGAGAAGTCGTTGTGTTGTGCGTTCCTCCTTTGGTAGATTCGACCACAAATTATAGACTTTCTGTGCCTGATTGAAGATAGTCTCGATGCTGCTCTCGGTATTGAGAAGGTCGTTGATGTTGTCCTGCTTACCCTCATAAGCCAACGCCAACTGATTCTTTAAGTCATAGAAACGGTTATTTACTGGCGTAGCAGATAGCATCAAGACCTTTGTCTTAACACCCGAACGGATAACCTTGTTCATCAACTGCAAATAGCGGTTCTCACGAGGATTCTCATCGTTCTCGTCGGTAGTTACCTTACCACCATTACGGAAGTTATGTGACTCGTCGATAACAACGAGGTCGTAGTTGCCCCAATTTATGTGGTCAAGGTTGAGACCGTTAGATGAACCGCCCACACGAGATAAATCCGAATGGAATAGCACATCGTAACGCAGACGATCTGCTGCTATCGGATTGTTGATATAGTTGCTTCGATAGGTAATCCAGTTGTCATTCAACTTTTTGGGGCATAACACAAGAACGGTCTTATTTCTGTTCTCGTAGTATTTGATAACTGACAATGCTGTGAAGGTCTTACCCAAACCAACGCTATCGGCAAGGATACAACCATTAAACTTCTCCAACTTGTTGATGATAGCGAGGCAAGCATCCTTTTGGAAGTTGTAGAGTTTATTCCATATAACGCTATTCTTGAAACCCGTAGCCTCATTAGGCAACACATCTTCGGAGATATCCTCCAAGAACTCGTTGAAGATGTTGTATAGGGTTACGAAGTAAATGAAGTCAGGAGCATTCTCCTTATAGACTGTGCTGATGTTATCAATGATGGTCTCTGTTACATCCTTGAAACTTTCAGAGTTGTTCCACAACTCGTTGAAATTAGCAAGATACATATCAGCATAAGGTGATGGCATACGCATCTTTGTAGGACACATATTATTGCCTCGCTCACAACCAAGTTCGGTTGTTGTAAATTCGCCGAATGGCATATATGTATATTTGCCTTCGTCGTTTGCAACCGTCATAATACCATCAAGGACGCCCTCTGATACATTGGTCTTAAAACAAGCCTTACGGCGAATCCAATCGGCACACTCCCTTGCAATAGCCCTCTGCGATAGTTGGTTACGCAACTTTATCTCGAATTCCGAACCAAACAGGTTGCGTTCTCGGTTAAGTTTTGGGATGAAGAATTCTCGTTTTTCTTTAGATGCCTTCTCCTTGCTAAAGGTTGGAGATGTAAAGATAAAGCGTAATTCATCAATAGCCTCCAACTCCTCTTTTAGAGCCTCATAGGCATAGATAGAGAAACTTGCCGCAGCAATAGATACTTTGCTCGACTGCCTTAAAGTTATCTTCAAATCATCGACAACCTTACTATTCAGATTGTCAAATTGTTTAGGCATCTCCATATCACTTTGTTTTTACCCCCTATTGGTTTGGGCACTATTATCTTGCGAATATAATAATAATTTTTGGGACCCGCAAAAAAACAGCCACCAAAGTGGCGGCTGTCGTATGAAGATATGTTTGTATTGAAGGTGGTTATTCTTCTTCGTCTGGTTCTACCCCTCGTTCGTGCTCATCTATGAATGAGTGGATGTAGTCCTCCCTGATTTTGACAAAGTCTTTAACAGACTTGACCTTATTGGCGGGTTTCTTTCTGTTTCCACAGTTCTCCTTGATGAAGTCGTCAAACCTTAATATGTTGTCCAGTTTTCTATTTTCTCCAAGACCAAGTGCAACGGCATAATCATTAGGCACTGTAAGCATACTATTCTTGCTCATCGGTTCGTCCTTAAACGACAATCCCTCCGCTCCGCCTTCCATCTCCTTTCCAGCATATAGCAACTGAACGAGACGCTCCTCGTCTGTAATAGGGCATCGGATGGCGATAATCGCCAACAGCGAAGCATCAAAAGTCTCGCCCTCGCCAACTTCAACAGTATATTCATAGATGGTGTTCTTCTTATCATACACATCTGCGGTCAGAAGTGTAAGACCATCGCCGTCATTGGCATCCTCAATCGTAATCAGCATAGGATGATATGGCGAGTATAGCACATTTCTCGATGCCAACTTGCCCTTATCATCTCCCAACTCATAGTATATCTCGCCAGTATTTCTGACGGCGACACCAATATCTGCACTATCAAATGTCTCGTAATCTCGTACTATGTCCAGTTTGTTGTCATTGTAATAAAGGGTATTCCCCCTATAGTCCCACTGCCACGATTTCGCTTGCTGCAAGTCATTCTCATCAAATGTTACCCTTGCAACATTATATTTTACACGCTGACCTTCTATTCTCACTTTCAATACATTACTCATAAATCCAAAATAATTTGTTGTATATACTGTATTTATGCGAAAAAACATCCGAACGCAACTACGACTGAACTGTGCAAAAAGACGGGGCATAGTTTATCGACAATCTATCAGTATTGGGAGTATATCATAACCGAGAAGGAGTTTTTGGATTTTGATAGTCAAAAGACTCAAAAACGAAA
>JAGCLL010000068.1 GCA_017647025.1 Alistipes sp.
AACATAGCCTACAATGTTATGTTGAGCACTCTGCGGGCAGCTATCACAGCGTTCTGCGTGAGTTGTCGTTGCCACGCCTGATTACGAGGTGACCACTTGAAGGCGTTACCCTTGAGCTTGGTACGCATATCACTGTCAGGGACTGCATCGAAGAGGATTTGCAGGCGGTCTTCGTCGTAGTTATAGACGATAGTTCCACCCTCAAAAGCAACCTCCTTATTCTCACGGTTAGCCTGCTGTTCCAACTTTTCACGCACCTTGCGCACCAACTCCGGCAGTTTGAAGATGCCGTGGCGTGCGGTGACGATAGGCTTCTTCATCGTGGCGTTAAGCTCCTTGATAAGGGCTACGGCACGGTCGATAATCTCCACATTACCATTGTTGCAATGTGTGGCAAGTCGCCCATAGAGGTTGCCGACAATGAGTGAACGCATACAGGGCAGCGTACCATTGTCAATGCTTCGAATAGTTTCGGCAGTACTCTCAATATCTGCCTTGACTTTCAACCACGCCTCCTCGGCAAACTCTTCGGGAGTCTTGTTGCGCTCCTGAGCCTTGCTGATGGCATCTAACGCACGCTTGCGCCACTCTCTAAATGCCGTTACACTCTTCTCGTAACTGCTGAGGGCTTTGTCGTTGCGCTGGGTATTGAAGCGTGCAGGTCCCGTAATCATAGCACTCGCACAGCGACTATTGGCAGAAATCATTGCCACGAAGTAGCGGATATAGTTCTCCTTGTATCGCTCACGCTGCTCCTCGGGCATAGCCGACAGGTCTTCGTGCAACTCCTTCTCGTAGGAGGCAATATCCGACTCGCCACGCTCTTCGGGTGAGAACGATGTGAGGTTGTAGGAGCGGCACGCTTGCTCGAAGTATGCCTCAAGGTAGCCTGGGTGAGCAAACTCCACAACTTCCCAATCGGCAAAGGCAGCAGGTGCGAGGGTCTTCTCCTCGGCAATAGCTCCGATAAGGTGAGCATAGCTGCAATAGCCATACTTCTTGCCTCTAAAATGAAATGCCACAGGCTCACTCTCTGCGGCATCTTTACGCCTAATCGTGAGCACACGATGGGCATTGACTTTGGTTAAGGTAATCGTTTCCATTTCTCTGATTTTTATGTTAATACTCTTTGTTCCTTGATGTCGAGGGCTGCAATCCACACTAAATACATCAGTGCATCGTGGCGGCTCTCAATAGTTGGGCCATCGCACAGACAGCAGACAGCATATCTGAGGTTCTCGAACGACACATCGGCAAACTGCTCGATGATATACTCCTTACTCGCAATTTCATCGCACACATCATCAGCACTACCCATTGCAGGCACAGCATCGATGTCCTCGGCTTTAAGCCCAATCTCCTTGTAGAGGTAGTCGAAATAGTAGTACTCCATAGCATTACTCTTTTTCGGTAAAGGTGATGCGGGTTGCTCCATCGTAGCCGAACTCTACTTTAAAACCAAAGGCTTCGGCATCGCAACTTATACTGCAAATATCCCAGATTTCAAGACGCTGAGCACAGGTTATGACCGTATTGCTATCACTGATTTGAGGTTGCTTGTCTTTGAGTGAGGCACTGCCACAGATACCTCTCAGTATTATGCCTCGCTGATGTGTCGTTAGTGCCATACGCTAATCCTCCTCTATGCCATAAAGGTTCGACATTGTGCTACGCAGGGCATCACGGAAGCCATCGCTCTCGCCCCAATACTCCAGCAGTTCATCGGCAATGGTCTGCATCTCCTCGTCTGAGGGCATATCGCCGTCATAACCGTACTCCTCAAGCAAGGCACGGCTGATGATTACACCTGTTACTTCATTGATTTTGTTGCCCATATCTATTCGGTTTAGTTCTGAATATCTTTACATAAATCTCTTCGTCTTCGTGCTTCTCGTTGTAGTCGCACACAGCCTGCTCAACCTCTTCGAAGTTGGTTACCTTGTAGCCTGTGATGTTTTCAATCTCCTTGAAGAACTCCTGCTCTTCGCCCTCTTCGTACTGATACTCCTCGCCACAATCGTAGGGAGTGATGGTGTATCGCTGAGGAAAGTATTCTCCGGCAGTGTCATTGGTGGCATAATATCCCATTCCCGGCTCCTCGGTAATGAAGTAGAACTCAAGACTCGGATACTTCTCTTGCAAGAAGGTAACAACCTCGTCAGGGTCATTCCACGCAGTTTCGGTGTCAAAGCGCAATGCTCCATTGTCTTCATCTTTTTGTAGGTCAAGCCACGCTCCTCGGCAGTAGATCGTGTTCCAATCGCCACCCAAGAGGGTTACAAGGTTACCGAGCCAAGCCTTGCCGAAGCCATTTTCGACAAGCGACTCCTCACGCTCTTCGAGGGATAGCATCTTCTCGTAGAGGTCGCACACTTCTTTCTCTTCTCCCGTTACGACATAGGAGGTAAAGCACCAATTAGGCATAGTTCACTGTTTTGTTAAAGTATAGAGCCAATAGCCCCATAGCGGTTTACATCGGTTGATTTTTTACGCATAGACCTTGCACCTACGACTACACAGTTTGAGGGTGTCGGCAGATAGCGGATAGGTCTTGTTTAGGTGGTCAGGGAACGCCTCACGAAACATCAGTTCGGCGGTCAGATACTCCTTGCAGAGTTTTCTCTTTCTTTTCTTACGGGTTGGGAGTGGCACTACGATTGCTCGCTTTTTGCGCTCCTTGGGCATACGCCATTTGCCTCCGACAAAGACGGCTTGATACTCTCTCTGCAACTCATTGTTGCGGTAAGCCGAGATTGATACGCACGGAACATCGCCCAGAATGTTCTCACGGGCAAGGCGGTTAAGCGTATCTTCGGCACTCTTAAAACTGGCAAAACACCCGAAATGGCGGGTGCGTTTTGCATTGAATACTTCTATCATTTTGCTTCGATTTTGTTACTTGCAGACACTCCGAGTTGCAATCTCGGCATAGTGTGTATTAGTGTCTAAAAAAGGGCGCGCACATAGTTCGGGCATAGTTCTCCTCGCTATATGCGCACTCTCGGCAGTGTTCACTCCTCGTCATCGCAGTCAATGCCTGCTACGAGGTTACAGATCTCTTGCAATGCAGACTCTATCTGCACCAAGTCATCGATGTCGAAACAGATGGCATCATCATCACTTTCCCACACCTCACGGGCAATATGGATTGCTTCGTGTATGGCGGTGGCAGATGCTTCCAATGCCGTCTTCACATCGTCAATGGTATGCTGTCGCTCTACTGCGGGCATACCGCCGGCAAAGTTCTTCTCGCTACTCACGGTTACGATACCTTATGCCCGAAACAAAAAGAGCGCATTATCGGCATACAGACGATAACACGCTCTTCACGCAATTACGAAATTCTAACTATTGCAGACCTATTTCAGGCAGATTGTCGGACAGTTACTCCACGGATTAAGCCGCTTTTTCGAGGTCTACGACTACAACCTCTTCAGCGGGCTTGGTGGCAGGTTTACGCCCACGCTTGGCAGGGGCTTCTGCAGGCTCTGCCTCAACCTTTGCAAGGTTAGGGGCAAAGTTCATTGCATCACGGATTGCCTTGGCTGCTGCGTGGATAGTCTTGGCAAAATCTCTGCTCGACTTCTCAAGGTCTTTCTTGGTTGGCACAAGTCCAATGCGAGCCCACACACTATCCGTGAGGTCGTACTTCTTGATGCGATTGTTACGATTGTCGCAGATGATGATTTCTGCAGGAGTGGTGGCACGGAATTTCGAGCGGATACCGTCAGCATCCTCACGCAACTTTTTCTCCTCTGCAACCGTGTGCCAAATAGTGGCTACGAGGTTTTTAACTACACGGAAAATCTCGTTGTCCGAGTTATCTGCAGGCTCGAAGTCCTTGCCCCAGAAATGTTGTGCTGTCTGCACCAATTCTCCGTCCTTGTTGGTTGAGTTGTAAACCAACATTACACCTGCAAACGCACTGAGGTTTGCATACTGCTCTTTGTTCAATTTTGAAGTTGCCATAATGATTTGAATTTTACAAACTCTGCGCAAAATTACGCATTGCGGGCACTCCCGGAGTCGAACCGAGAACCTTACACGCTATAGTGCAAAGTGTGGCAACCATACGCCACGCACCCAAAAATATGCCGTGCATTTCACCCTGCACGGCACATTTTTCGTAACTTTGTCGCACCTATAAGTGTACCCTATAATTGGCTATCCATCAGAGCATAGTGGTGGCATAAGTGCATCAGCACCGTTCTGCTCCGTGTGTCATCGCACAATACCTGCGTACTCCAATTTCGGCAGAGTGTTTCTTTGGCACACCCCAGATCTTTTGCAATCTGGCAGCACACATTCGAGCGGTTGGCGGTTGGTGATTATGGGCATAACATTGGCAATACCCTTTTCTCAGGCTCCGTGCAGGGTGTTTTTCCTGCATAGTAACTTTTATCTCCGAGCGCACAAGGGCGCATTTATGGCATTATTCTGTTACCTCTCTTTTCTACACGGCTCTCGCACTCCCAAATTTGCGTGCTTTGCGTGTACGGACTATTTGCACAAATAGACCGCTCCAACTTGCTACATTGGTCTGTAGTC
>JAGCLL010000069.1 GCA_017647025.1 Alistipes sp.
TAGACAAGATGGAACTGCTCATTCAAGCGGTATCCGAAATCAACAAGAACGGCAAGTATTCCACCGTGCCGGCAGACAAAGAGCATCAGAACTCCTTTCTCAAGATTGACCGCTATGCGACCTTCTTCGAGAACTTCCTCAAGAACTTCTGGAGTCAGCTGAAAGACCCCACACACTTCGGTCTCTTCACGATGAAGGAGGAGGAGTTCGACAAGCCCGAAGTCAAACAGGCCATCGAAGACCTTGCCGAAGGTAAGAAAACAAAAGCAGTGGAAGAGTTTCTCAAAAAGTATGAGATAACACCCAAAAATCAAACAGAACAGAGTATTAACAATCAAAATTCAGAAGCAATGGCAAAGAAAAATCAAACCCAGCAGCCCGTCGTTGAAGCTAACGACCAGCAGCAGAACTCTCAGTATCGTTACAACGAGTCAATGATTAACTGGGATCAGTTGAAGAACTTCGGTATCTCACGCGACTACCTTCAGGAGAAGGGATTACTCGACTCGATGCTCAAAGGCTACAAGACCAACCAGCTTGTGCCTATTACCATGAACTTCGGCTCTGCCGTACTGCGTACCGATGCACGCCTGTCGTTGCAGCAGTCCAACACAGGTGAGGTGGTACTCGCCATCCACGGTATCCGCAAGCAACCCGAATTGGAGCGTCCATACTTCGGACATGTATTCTCCGATGAGGATAGAAAGAACCTGCTCGAAACGGGCAATATGGGACGAGTGGTAGAGCTGAACGGACGCAACGGTGAGCGTATCCCTTCGTTCATCAGCCTTGACAAACTCACCAACGAGGTGGTGGCCATGCGTGCCGAGAATGTCTATATCCCTAGCGAGGTCAAGGGCGTTCAGCTCACCGACCAGGAGAAGAACGACCTGCGTGAAGGCAAGAAGGTCTATATCGAGGGTATGACCGCCAAGTCGGGCAACGAGTTCAATGCCCACATTCAGGTGAGTGCCGAGCGTAGAGGTATCGACTTTATCTTCGAGAACGACCGCATCTTCAACCGTACCGCCCTCGGTGGTGTAGAACTTACCAAGCAGCAGATTGAAGACCTCAATGCAGGCAAGGCAATCTTCGTGGAGGATATGAAACGCAAGGATGGTGAACTCTTCTCGTCCTATGTCAAACTCGACGAGGCAACGGGACGACCTGCCTACACACGCTACAACCCCGACTCACCCGAGGGAGCGAGAGAAATCTATATTCCAAAGGAAATCGGTGGCGTGAAACTTACCGAGCAGGAGGTGAAAGACCTTCGTGAGGGACGACCTATCTTCCTCAATGATATGGTTAACAACCGTGGCGAGGAGTTCTCCTCATTCATCAAGGCCGACCTTGAAACGGGACGACTGATGTACTCGACCAAGCCTGATGACTTTGCCCAGCGTGCCAAATTCGATATTCCGAAGGAGATCTTCGGAGCCAAACTCTCCGGTCAGCAGCGTGCCGACCTCCAAAGCGGCAAGGCGGTGCTCGTAGAGGGTATGAAGGGCTATGACGGCAAGACCATCTCGCAGTATGTCAAGATGAACTCCAACCAGAGCAAGCTCGACTTCTACAACGAGAACCCCGACCGTAACCGCAACGCCTCACAGCGCAATGTCGTGGCCGAGAAGCAGGAGAAGCGTCAGTCAAAGGGACAGAGCATCTAACCCGAAATCGGATAAGTCAAATCAATGTATAACACTAAAATGAATTTCAAGATGAACGATAAGAACAAAGCACCTTTCAAGGTGGAAGATGTAAACTGGGACGAACTTTCAGGAATCGGTATTCTTAAGGATGAACTTGAAGCGGCAGGAGAACTTGACACATTGCTCCGAGGCGAGAAGACAGGTGTTGTATCGCTGAGCCTCGTACTCTTGGGTGTGGATGTGGTGATGGATGCCACGCTGCAACTTGTACGCAAGAACGATTCTCCGCTGTTGGAAATCATCGGTATCAACCCCACGCAGTAACACGATTCTATTACTAACCTGACAGCCGTTTCCCGCACCGTAATCGGGACGGGAGACGGCTTCTTTAATTCCCGAAAAATTATGATAGCAATTATAGCAGAAAAGCCGAGCGTAGGTCAGGACATCGCCCGCGTCATCGGTGCAACAGAGAAGAAAGATGGTTACATGGCGGGCAACGGTTATCTTGTAACCTGGGCATTGGGACACCTCGTTTCCCTCGCCATGCCATCGGCATACGGCTACGGTAAGGCTTCGCATGAGAATTTGCCTATGCTCCCCGAACCGTTCCAGCTTGTGGTAAGACAGATCAAGACCGACAGAGGTATGGTAACGGACATCGGTGCCGCCAAGCAACTCAAAGTCATTGACGAGGTATTCAGCAAGTGCGACAGCATCATCGTGGCTACGGATGCCGGTCGTGAGGGTGAGCTTATCTTCCGATACATCTACCACTACCTCGGATATACCAAGCCCTTCAAGCGTCTTTGGATCTCCTCACTCACCGACGAGGCTATCCGTATAGGTATGAGCAACCTCAAGGATGGCGAGGTTTACGATGCCCTCTACCACGCTGCCGACTGCCGTGCCAAAGCGGACTGGCTTGTGGGTATGAATGCCAGCCGTGCCCTTGCCATCGCATCGGGTATGCCGAACAACTCCCTCGGACGAGTGCAGACTCCTACGCTGGCGATGATATGCAGCCGATACAAGGAGAACCGTGACTTCGTTTCCACTCCTTATTGGCAACTGCACATCACCCTTGAACGCTTGGGCGAGTTCCGACAGTTCTCGTACATCGAGGACTTCAAGAGCAAGGAGCAGGCAGAGGCGGCACACGCACGCTTCTCACCCGACTCGATGGCTCTCATCACGAAGGTGGAGCGTAAGCGTAACTACCAACAGGCACCGCTACTGTATGACCTCACCACCTTGCAGAAGGATTGCAATACGCACCACGATATGACAGCCGAGAAGACTCTATCGGTGGCTCAGTCGCTCTATGAGAAGAAATATATCTCCTATCCGAGAACGGGCAGCAGGTATATCTCGCACGATATGATGGAGCAGGTCTACGATTCCCTTTGGAAGGTTGCCACGATGCCCGAGTTCAAGGAGTATGGCAAGCGTTTCGACTTCGAGCATCTGAATATGCGTAGTGTCGATGATGACAAGGTAACGGACCACCACGCACTCATCATTACAGGTGTAGAGCCAGATGAGTTGAACACCCACGAGCTGATTGTATATACGATGATTGCAGGCCGTATGCTCGAAGCGTTCTCTCCAAGATGTGAGAAGGAGTCATTGGTTATGGAGGCTACAGCCGAGGATATGAAGTTCCGTTCACGCTCAACAACCATCGTCAATCCGGGCTGGCGAGCAGTCTTCGCCCGTAAGGAGGATGCCGAGAAGGATGAGACCGAAGCCAATAAGGGTACGGCACGCTTTGCCGAGGGTGAGCAGATACCCGTTACGGGTTATGGCACGGCACAGCGTAAGACGATGCCTAAGCCGCTCTACACCGAAGCGACACTCCTTGCCGCTATGGAGACCTGCGGTAAAAACATTACCGATGAGAAGACAAAAGAGGCCATCAAGGATTTCGGTATAGGTACACCTGCCACACGAGCAGCCATCATCACTACGCTCTTCAAACGTGACTACATCGAGCGTTCGGGCAAGTCTCTTGTGCCTACCGAGAAGGGGCTATACATCTACGAGGCAGTAAAGGATATGCAGGTAGCCAATGTGGACCTGACAGGCAGTTGGGAGAAGACACTCTTGCAGATTGAGCAACACACGCTTGAGACAAGCTCCTTTATGCACTCCATCGAGAGCTTCACCTCACAGGTGACACGCGAGGTACTTGCATTGAAGTTTGCCTCTCCCAAAGAGCATTCAATGCCTTGCCCTAAGTGCGGTATCGGTAAAGTGACCATACGCCCGAAGGTCGCCAAGTGCGACAACCCCGAATGCGGCTTGTTGGTATTCCGCAAGGTGCTGAACAAGGAGCTTAACGAACAGCATCTGGAGCAGTTGTTCTCATCGGGAGCAACGAAGGTGATCAAAGGCTTCAAGGGCAAGAAAGGCAACTCCTTTGATGCAGCCGTAACCTTTGACGAGGAGTTCAATGTAACGCTTGCCTTTACCGATAAGAAGAAAGGCGGCAACAAGAGAAGATGAGAGTCAGTCATTCCGATTCGTAGGCAAAGGTAGTGCAACGCCCTTATTCCACCCCGCAAGGTCGTGCCGCAGGCGGTTTCGGCAAAAATCATCCTCGCCTCGCTCCGGTATTTTTACCGAAAACCTTGCAGGTGGAGGCGTTTCACATCCAAGCCCACGAAATCGGGAACGACTGTTCCCACTAAAAAATAAAGGATATGAAGACAAGTGACCCGACAACAAGAAAGAGAATGAAGTGGATAGGTACAGCCATCGTAGCCGTAGTAGCGGCATTGGGATTCAGCTATCTCTATACACGAGGTGTATCACCCGTATGGGCTGCGGTAGCCATCGTATGTTTCCCCGGCTTCTTTAGATTCATATACAAGATAGCCTGCATCGTAATGGCAGCACTGATTCTGTTTGCTATACTCAGTTTCTTGGTATTCTAACACTTAAAGCAATGAAAAGGTCTTATCAACAACATACACCGTATGCGCAGATATGTGACAATATGGGTTATGGGAGCTGTCCTTCTCGGACAGCTCTTTTTGTATACGGACAATTCAAGTATGAAGATATGGATGAAGAAAATAGAAAGAGAAAATACCAGCCATTGGCAACCGATGAACTACAGGGCAAAGGTGGCCAATGCTTCTTGTCGGACAGCAAGGTCAAGCCTTGGGAGGTTTCGGAGAAAATCATCCTCGCCTTGCTGCGGTATTTTCCCCGAAAACCTTGCCTTACCGGAAGCATTAGCCGTACCGCCCTCGTAGTTCAACGGACTGCCAAAGTCCGAGTATTAACCATAATAAAAAAGATACAGCTATGAATCAAGCAATCATCGCAAGTGTACCGATGGCTCCGATGCAGATGCCTGTGGTACGTAGAAGAAGAGTAAAGGTCGCTGAACCTGAAATCAAGTTGCCACCGAGAGGATCACGAGGCCCGGTACACATATCGGAGCTGCTCAATCCTATTCTGGAGATTAGCAAGCATCCAGATCGTAACAGACTGCTTGCAGAGTTCTTCAACCAGTGAACATCACAAGAATATAAATCAGTATTAACATTAAATTATAAAGTTATGTTTTTTACATCAATTTCACAGATGATGACCGAGAGCGTAGACCTTACGCTCGTCATCCGCAAAGCGAACGGACAACTGACAGTATCTACACTGCCAAAGGCCAATGGGCTGAGAGATGAAGCGGCAAACCACATCATTCCGCTGACACTCACAGGTACTCCCGAAGAGATGGATGCAGAGTTCCTGCAACACATCATGCAGCCTATACGCAAGGCCACGGGACTAATCTCCAATATGATGGAATTTGAACAGCAGGCAGACAAGGCCGCTGCCAACAGCAAGGCAGTAAAGGATGCCAAGGCAAAAGAGACAAAGGAGGAGAAAGAAAAGCGTGAGAAGTACGAGAAGCATCTCAAGAAAGCTGAAGAACTGATCACCGCCAAGAACCACAAGGATGCCATCCTCGCACTCCAGCAGGCTCGTATGTATGCTACAGCAAACAAGCAGAAAGAGGTGGATGAGAAGATTGCCGAGCAGAAGAAGGCGATGAACCAAGGCTCACTCTTCGATATGATGGAAGAGGCTCCTGCAGCAGCTCAACAAGTGGTACAACAGCAGAATGTGGCTCCACAGCCTGCACAACAACCGATGCCGCACACTATCCAGCCACAGGTCGTATCTCAACAACCACGACAGATGCCGCCACAACCACAGCAGACGGTAATGCGACATGTGCAACAGCCGATGCATCGACCTGTTCAACAACAGCCACAACCGCAGTATGGCGAACAGACGATGTTCAACATGCCACAAGGCGGTTATCCTCCGCAGAATATGGGGCAACAGCATCCTCACTATCCACAAGGTGAGATTCCGATGTTCCCACATCATGAAGAACCTCCTATGCCTGAGGACTTCCAGCAGGCATATATGCACGATGGTCCCGCATACCGTCCCGAGGACTATGAGGAATATCCTGACTTCCCTCAGTCAATGTTAGAAAATCATTATTCACAGGCATACGCCCAAACAGTTTAAGATTATGGCACTCCTAAGAAACGAAATGCAGCGATCATTCACCTTTAAGAAAGGTACAGAGATGATTACACTTCCTGATCCCAATCCGAACGATTCTCCCGAAAGTGTGATGAGTTTCTACTCTAACATCTATCCGGAGCTGACAACGGCAACCGTACACGGCCCGACCATCAAGGATGACAAGGCGGTGTACGAGTTCAAGACAACCATCGGAACAAAAGGATGAGACTATGAGTAAGGACACTAAAAAGAAGAAGTCATGCAGACCATTGGACGAACATCAATCGCAGCAGCTTGCAAGGATGATAATCGCATCAACCAAGCGGGAGATACGATATGGTGTGATAAGAGCAGAGAGAGTTATGGTGCCGAGCGGTGCCGTAATTCTTTTCTAAAGACACCCATTCTCCCTATAGCACCACAGGTGGTAACGAGGGAGGACTATCGTGGAAACAGTTATAACCTAATCACGCAGGAGAATTACGACTACCTGCGTGATTCCTATTTCCGCTATGCCGAACTGATGGATGTCAAGGCGGAGCATACGCCGGGCAGAACTATCGGAGAAGGTATTGTCAATATCTACAATGAAATGAACGACCTCGTAAACAAAAGCGGTATGTATCTCAACCTTGAAGATGACAATGGCTCTCTATACTTCAATGTATGGAACACACATACTTGGGGTGAGTACACATTGTACTACTTCCCGGTAAAGTTCATTGAGGAACTGAATCCCACACTCAGACGCATTGTCATCACATTCTATCATGATTTTATGAAAGAGAACGGTATAACCACAATCAACGATGAGGATGATATGTACTGGACTATAGATATGTTGAGTGATAGTTATTATGAGGATGAAGATGCCAAAGAGAGGCGAGCAAGGGAAAAGCTCATCAAATCATACAAGGATGGCAGGGCATATAAACTCCTTGACAAGGTATGGCGTAAGTCCTACTACAAGAACTTGCCGAAAGCCATTGAAGTATATGACTGCAAGAATGGATTTGAGAAAGGTCTTATCGAACTGCTGAGAAGAGGTCTTGAGTTCATAAAGCCGGAGAAATCCATCATGTACTACGGCTATGACCCGTTCTATGATGAGGAACCCGATTATCTGCCGATGACACTCGGACAGCAGATAAGGGTTGTCTATGACAGTGATGATATAGTGACGGAACACCTTATCGACTTCTTCAATTCCACCCGTCAGGAGACATACGAGATTATTCCTGCATCAACCTTTGCCGTCTCTCCAAAGACCGACAAGGTTTTTACTCTTGAGGATACCTATCCTGAAAGGTTCTTCAAGTGGGCAGATGATTTTATTCAATACATACGATAAGCACTATGGATACCAACAAACTTACCAAACAGATAAATACGATGTTGCAGCCACGTGCGGCACTGATTGCATACTCCACAGATGGAGATGACAGATACTTCCTCGAACTGAGAAGCATAGACAATGAGGGTAATATGAGTGAAGGTTTCCCTGTTACGGTAGAGTTCATGAACGAACTCGTCAAGGGATATTCCGAAAGGCATAGCAGTACACCGCATGGTCGTGTTCCATCCAATATGCTATGGAGTGACACTCGCAAGGGTAACGAAAAGTACATCTGGTACAACCCGCCACAGAAGCGTATGATGTTCTTTAAGGACTCCTTGAAGATTGAGAATGCGGAGTACAACCTGCCCGGTGTTATCTATGAGGTAACGGAAGAGCGTATGAACATCTACGCATACATAGACAAGGAACTGAAGTCTGAAACGGAACTCTATGCAGCACCGTTCTTCAATGTTACAGGTGCAAGCATCTGTCTCGGCTCGGCAAAGATTGACAAACCCACAGAGCTGACATACGACAGACTGCTGGAGTATTGGGAGAAGAAGTTCTGGCTTACAGAGTTCTCTCACCTCGGAGGTAACGGGAATCCTACCAAGAGTAACCTTGTATTGGTAACAAAGGCAGCAAAGGATACTCCCTTCAACCTCGAAGAGTTAAAGCCACTGAAGAATATGAAACTTAAAGATATACTACGATGAAAAGAGTACATTATACCGACAGCTATCTGCTCAATCCGCAGCACCCTGTAACCATCAACCTTATCGGTGCAGGAGGTACAGGCTCGCAAGTATTGACAAATCTTGCACGATTGGATGTTACACTCCGAGGTCTCGGTCATCCGGGACTATTCGTAACGCTATACGACCCTGATATTGTTACAGAAGCCAATATCGGAAGACAACTGTTTGGGTATTCCGACCTGGGGCTGAACAAGGCAAACTGCCTTATAACCCGAATCAACAACTTCTTTGGCAATAATTGGAAAGCGGAGCCATCGTTTTATCCCTCCAATATGAAGGAGGCAAAGATGGAGCATCTTGCCAATATCACCATCACCTGTACGGACAATATCAAGTCAAGGGTTAATCTATGGAATGTGCTGAAAGCATTGCCACAGTACAACTATACCAACCACCAGACACCACTGTATTGGCTTGACTTTGGCAATACCCAATCCACAGGTCAGGTGGTATTGGGTAGTGTACCGAAGAAGATCAAGCAACCCACATCACAACTATATCAGACCGTACCGTCGTTGAAGGTCATTACAAAGTTGGTGAAGTATGCACGTATCAAGGAGGAGGATTCAGGTCCGAGCTGTTCGCTTGCCGAAGCGTTGGAGAAGCAGGACTTGTTCATCAACTCCACATTGGCACAACTCGGTTGCAACATCCTCTGGAAGATGTTCCGTCACGGAATGATAGAGTATCACGGACTCTATCTCAACCTGAATACGATGAAGGTCAATCCGATAATGGTATAGCCGACAGATAGCTGTCATACTTTAACGAGTATGATGGCTTTTTTTATGTTGCACCTTGCTTTTTTGACAATATTATAGTCTTTTTAAGCGTTTTATATTAAAAATGTCCTTAAAATGTTATTAAAAAACAATAAAGCGACATCATGGTTTTGTAATATTTGTAATTTTGCAGACAGAGCATATATGATAAACTGTTCGGATTGTCCGAACTTTAATATAGGACGCAATGAAGATTGGAAGAAAGTTAGCCATTGGCTATACGATTATTGTCGCCCTAATAGGTGGTATCGTATATACATACCTGCGTGAGTGGCGGCAAATGGTTTCGTTGGAGAGTGAAATCAAGCAGATTCACGAAGCCCGACAAAGTGTTCACGAGGCATATGTTCATATGCTTGACCTTACGATGTTCGGTGAGACCATTCTCGAATGGGAAAAGGCGGACACTGCCATTTACCGTGCCAAACGCCATAAGGTCGACAGCATTCTCTGCGAGTTCAAGGACTACTATTCCGGTGAACGGATAGATAGCCTGCGAGTATTGATGGCGGAGAAAGAAATACAACTCTTCAATATCTCCCAACTCTTTGAAAAGCAGGTTGAACTCGGCGAAGAACTTGCCGAGCGTGTTCCTGTCATAGCGTATGAGAGCACCCAACAAGAGCCGGAGAAGAAGAAACGCGGCTTCTTGGGACTCTTCAAGAAGAAAGAAAAGCCACAACCTACGACAACCACAAAGTTATATACACTCAATCGGGATGTTGTCAAGAAGCAGTCCGAACAGAATCGCAGACTTACAGAAACGGCAGACAGCCTCGCACAGCGTAATTATATTATTAATACGCAGCTCAAAAGCCTCATTGCGGCAATGAATGAGCGGGTTACTACTGACCTTCGAGAAAGGGAACTGCAGATTATCAAGACACGCGAGGAAACCAAAGTCTGGTTGGGTGGCATTACAGCATTCCTATTGCTGTCTTTAGCCATTTCTTACTTCATCATTATGAGTGACCATGCCAAGAAAGAGCGTGGCCGTCGCAAGTTAGAGGAGAGTAACCGCAAGAACGCTGAACTGCTTGAAATGCGAAACAAGATTATCCTGACCATCTCGCACGACATACGAGGTCCGCTCAACAATATCATCGGTTATACGGAGCTGGCTATGGATACACGGGAGAAGAAGAAACGCAACCTGCAACTGAAAAAGGTGCTGGGACGCAGCAAGCATATCCTTCATCTTGTAAACAACCTTTTGGATGTTTATCGTCTTAATCAGGCGAAAGAGACGATGCACCCTGTTCCATTCCGCATATCTGATTTGTTAAGCCGTGTAGTGGACGGTGCCACGCAACCTATCAATGACAAGGGGCTGCTCTTTGAGCATGAGTTCATAGGTGCCGATACCGTGGTCAAAGGCGATGTCGATAGAATAGAACAAATCATCAACAACCTTATTGCCAATGCCGTCAAGTTCACTTCCGCAGGACATATCAGATTTGATGTATCCTATATGGACGGCACATTCACAATGAAAGTCAGCGATACGGGTGTGGGTATGACCGAAGAGATGATGAAGCGTATCTATATGCCATTCGAACGTGCTGCAAGTGCGGAGAATGCTGAAGGATACGGTCTCGGACTTCCTATAGCCAAAGGTATCGTGGCTATGCTTGGTGGAACCATAGATGTGAAAAGTACTTTAGGTGAAGGAACAACATTTACAGTAACATTGCCTTTACCGATTACCGATGAAGCAGTAGAAGATGAAACGGCGCCTATTGATGCAACATTGCATCTGCCGAAGAATGTCATTGCCATCGATGACGATATTCTGCAACTTGAACTGGTCAAGGAGATGCTGGAACGTAACGGAGTATCGTGTACAATATGTAGCAAGGTGGATAAATTAACGGAGGAGATGCGTAAGAAGAATTACGACCTGCTCCTTACCGACATTCAGATGCCGAACACAGATGGCTTCAAGCTGCTTGAACTGCTACGCAAGTCACGCATCGGCAACTCGAAGGAGATCCCTGTGGTCGCCATGACTGCCCGTAGCGAGAGTGAACGTGAGGATTTGCTCAATGCCGGCTTTGACGGGTGCATCTTCAAACCGTTCTCCATGAATGAACTGTTAAGAGTTACCGCTTCTGTCATCAAGGGACGTGAACCTGGCAGTGAAACGGATTTCTCGATGATGCTTGCTAATGTCTCGGACAAGAGGAAAATCCTGAGAACAATGATTGAGTCCTGCGAAAAGGATATTGTAGATCTCAAGCTTGCAATGACTGCCGAGAATAGGGAGTCAATGCGAAGCATAGCACACCGTATGTTCCCGATGTGGGAAATGCTCTCGATGGACGAGATACTGCTGGCATACCGCAATGTACTGAAGGATAGCGACAGTGATACTCAAAGCGTATTGAACCACACGAATCATATCATCACTCATATTGAGCACCTGATTGAGGATGCCAGAAATGAAATAGAAAGAATAGCCGATGAAGAAAAGAATATTGATAGTAGAGGATAATGTAACCCTTTCTCATATAGTAAGGGATTGGCTGGAGCGTGAAGGATATGCTGTGGCGACTGCGATAGACGAACCTTATGCCCGCAAGTTATTACACAAGGAGCCTTTCAATCTGATTCTCTCCGATGTGCGTCTGCCACAGGGTGACGGCATACACCTCCTTGAATGGATTGGCAAGGAGAAGATGGATATCCCATTTGTGATAATGACAGAGTATGCCTCCATTACCGATGCTGTCAAGGCTATCAAGATGGGTGCAAAAGATTATCTCTCCAAGCCTGTATATCACGAGCAGCTGGTGGAGATGGTCAAGGAACTGCTGAAGCCCATAGCAACGATGCGCAGCAAGGAGAAGGAGCTATTCAAGCGTATAAGTCCAAAGGCAAGGGAGGCGGAGCATCTTGCCGAAATTGTTGCCTCATCGGACATAACGGTATTGATACTCGGAGCCAACGGTACGGGTAAGGAGTCCATCGCCAGAAGCATTCACTTCCACAGCACCCGTAAGGATATGCCTTTCGTGGCGGTAAACTGCGGAGCGATACCTCGCGAACTTGCCGCCTCGATGTTCTTCGGACATACGAAAGGAGCATTTACGGGTGCAGACACAGACAAAGGTGGTTACTTCGATGCCGCCAAAGGTGGTACGCTATTCCTTGATGAGATAGGGACATTGCCATACGATATGCAGTCTTCGTTGCTGCGAGTGCTACAAGAGGGAACATTTATGCCTGTCGGCTCAAGCAGGGAGCGTGTGGCGGATGTGCGTATCGTTGCCGCCACCAATGAGAATATGGAGAAGGCTATTGCTGACGGTCGTTTCCGTGAGGACCTGTATCACCGTCTGGGCGAGTTTGAGATACACCAACCGTCACTATGCGAATGTCCCGAGGATATACTCCCGCTTGCCAACTTCTTCCGCGAGAAATATTCGGCGGAGCTTCATAGGAAAAGAACGGGCTTCACTGCTGAAGCGGAACGGTTGTTGCTCTCACATTCCTGGTCAGGTAACATCAGGGAGTTGCAGAACAAGATTAGACGGGCAGTATTGATGGCCAAAGATACGCTCATCGACTATGCGGATTTGAACATCACACCTGCAATACAAGCAGATGCTCCGGAGGCTCCATTGCTCTCGTTAAAAGACGAAGAACTGGAGAAACAGAGCATCATCAGAGCCTTGCAGTCGTGCAGCGGCATCAAGACAAAAGCGGCTCAAATACTCAATGTAGACTCATCTACACTATACCGTAAGATGAAAAAGTACGGCATAAAATGATGATTGTGGGGGCAATATGAACCGCGTATCGGCAAAAAGTTGTATCTTTGTCCTCGAAAGTAAGACTAATTAAATACGATATGAATAAGCCTCCGTTTGTCATAGGAATTTCTGGAGCAGTTGGCTCAGGTAAGTCTTGGTTTGCTAATAAATTAAGAGAAGCTATACATGACACTGTCTGCATTTTTACTTTGGATAGCTATTCTAAAGATAAAGAGTATGTAGATACATTGGAGTTCAGATACGACAACCCCGATGCGATTAATTATGATGATGCTTTTTCAGATATATCAAAATTGTTACGAGGTGAAATTGTGAACATTCCGGTATATGATTATATGTCACATGCTGTTGTTTCTGAAGAAACGTTTAAATCCCCTGCTGTATTAATCTTGGAAGGATTATATGCTTTCTCTGATCAACGATTTCTTGATATAATGGATGTTAAGATCTGGATTGAAGTTGATGAAGGAACGTGTTTAAGAAGAAGAATCAATAGAGATATTACAGAAAGAGGTGAAACTCGTGAAGACTCGATAGCTCGTCATAAAAACGATTCAGAGCCTGCATATAGGAAGTATTATGTAAAGGGAAGTATACTGTCCGATTGTGTATATTATAATCATCAGGAGCTAAGTAACGATAATCCAATATTAGTCGATTTAATACGCACATACTATGAGCAGATCAAGTAACAATACATCTTCTTTTGATACACAATCAACCAAGAAGAAAGCGACTTTCTTAGAAAATATAAAGTCTATTTGTAATAGTGCCATTTTTATTATATGTGTAATATTTTTAGTCGTAGGCATAAGTCTTTTATTAGTTGGCACTATAATAATTCCAGAAATCTACTCCATAGCTAGAGAGATCTGTATCACAATGGGGGCTACTGCTATATCTGTAGTGCTTATTAATGTTACGTATCAATTTTGGCAAGATCATAAATTGGAATCAAAAATACAATCTATCGAACAAGATATTCCGCAATTAGTTAGACAAGAAATTGAAACGCACATAGAAATAGGAAAAAAGAATCTAAATCGGCTCGCTCCTGGCATCCCCGAGAATATTATTAAACCTGGTAAGAGAGAGAATGATCCTATTGTAAAAGAATTAATAGAATCCTTATGCCCTAACAATAATCGTTATTATTATGTTGGGATTGGCATGACTACAATGGCAAAAGCGATTGAGCAATTGAAGGAAACACAACTTCAGTATGTGTATTTTCTTATACCAAATCCTCAAAAAGGAATAGTGTCAGATGGTTGTGTTAGTAACATGAAGAAATCAATTGAAACAATACTTAAAGTTTGGGAAGATCCTTCAAGATCACTTAATATAGAGTTCGTTTTGTTAAATGACCTCCCGCTATTTCATATTCATAAAACAGAGACAGATTGTTGGTTCGCATTTGTCGATCTTGACCGGAAAGAAAACTATCCCGTAACATATCAATATAAGAAAGACAGAGACAAAGGTAATGACGGACTTGAAATGTATCATACTATTGCAAAGATGGTTGATAAGCTATATGCCAAAAATAAAACAGATGTTTGTTATATCTTTGATTTTGACAAAAAAGTGAAGAAAGGGAAAAAGTGTATAACAAAGGAAAATTTCATTGATCTCTTCAATACAAGAACAAAAGTAAAAAGAACAAAAGTAAGGAAGAATGAGTCGCATTCATAATAAATATCCATTAGCAATCCATATCTTTTTTCTAGATGGAGATAAAGTCCTCTTGTCTCTACGTGAAAATACAGGCTATGAGGATGGTAAATATAGCGTAGTTGCAGGTCATGTAGAAGCCGGTGAGAGTATCATAGAGGCTGGTATTAGAGAGGCAAAGGAGGAGGTCGGAGTATCTATTACTCCTTACCATTTTAGAATAGTGGGCTCTATGCATAGAAAATCTGACGATGAGAGGATTGACTATTTTGCCGTCGTAGAGCATTGGTCTGGAGAGATTAAAAATTGTGAAGAAAATAAATGTGGAGGATTACATTGGTATCCAATATCAGAGTTGCCCTACAATGTTATTCCATACATTAAGACTGCGCTAACCAAAACATTTATTGAAAAGAAGGTATTATGGTATGAAGAGTTTGGTTGGAATACCTATCATGAATTAGAGGAAATGTACAAACATCATATCCTTATGAAAAGAGGTATCATTACTGAAGATAACAATTTAGATAATGTATACAATTTTATTCTTGATACCATTCGTTCTATTGATTGCAAATTTAAAGATAACGGTAACAGAGAGAAATGGATAAACGAGCTAAGATCGTTGATGCTATTAAATAAAATACTGATTGGAACTCCAATACTTCAAAATTTGAAAGGTAAATCAACAGGAGTTTTATCAGCATGTACCACTATAACTCCCCCTACAAATGAAAAAGGAGAGATTGTGTATTGGGAACTAGAGAGAATCCTTGAGACAGAATTAAAGCTCGGAATGGGGGTCGGTATAGATTTGTCATTATTTCCAGATCCTGACAAAGCTATTAAGAAAATTGACGAAATTTTATTGAGGATTGACAACTCATTAAAAGAGGCTAATCGCAGGCCTGTCGCAGTAATTCTCACGCTTAAGGGAGATCATCCTAGGATATTAGAATTTATTAAAAGTAGGGCTTGTAAGAATGAACTAACAACTAGACTTAATATCTCTGTTTTGATAGATGGCGAAATACCCAAAGGGGATTTAGAGGATGGAATAATTAACGCCATTAATACATGTGGAGAGCCAGGTATAATATTCCCTGATAGATTTGAGAAAGAGAATGACACTCCGCAATGGAGATATAATAGTACTGCACCCTGTGCTGAGATTGCTATGCCCGATGGAGATGCATGTCATTTTAGCTACTTGAATGTTTCTGCATTCATTACTTTTAATGAGAATGAATGCAAATATGAATTTGATAAAGATGGTTTTATTAGTGCAATATATACGATTGTTCGTTTTTTAGATGATATTGTAGAATATACACTGATTAATAGTCCAAAGGGTAAATATGAGTTAGTTAGAAAGAAGAGGCGAATTGGAGTTGGTATAGCTGGATTAGCAACAGCCTTACTAAAAATAGGAATAGCATATAATTCGAATGAAGGACTAAATTTTGCTCGTAGTATTGCCCACATTCTTGCTATACATACCAAAAAAGCATCTATTGAACTTGCGAAAGAACGAAGCCCATTCCCTGCATATGAAGTTAGTAGATATAAGGATGTAGATTGGCTTACCAAAAAGTTAAGTCTATTAGGGAAAGAATGCGACTCTATTATACATGACCTTCAAGCATATGGTATTAGAAATGCCACAACATTAGCATTCCCTCCAACAGGAACAAGCAGTCAAATAGCAGGTGTTTCACCGAGTTTTGAGCCGTACTTGAATTTTGCATTAAAATACAAAGGACATAAGTGCATACCAAGTATAATTTATGATTATATCTACAAAAGATACTCAAAAGAGGATGCTGGAGAACTTGTATCACAACTAATGCGAGATGAGGTAAGTATTGAAAAATTCCCAGAATTTATATCTGCTACACAGATTGATGTAGACACTCAGCTAATCTATACAAAAATTTTCCAAGATGTTGCGGATGGTAGTGCTTCAAAAACAATTAACTTGCCTGCAACCGCCACAAAGGATGATATTCGTAGATGTCTTAATGGAGCCTATAAGATGGGGCTCAAGGGGATTTCAATATACAAGAGCACTAATGCGAATAAAATAGTAAGTGGCATCTGTAACAAAATAGAATTTAATTAATATTATAAGTGCCATATAATAAACAACAATGATGTATAGTTTGTCATTCGTATACCAGAGTGTAGAAGAAATTATAAGCCGTAGAAATAACGATAGAAAAAAGTGAAATTGATAAAGGTATTTCGCTCTGATATACATAAGTTCGCATGAATCCCGAACAGAGTTCTAGCGTTATGTACCCTCCTTGGGCCTATGCTAGAGCCTCTATTCAGATGCGTGACGACCACGCTTCTTTTTAGGATAGAGGTGACGAATATGGCAAAGATTCAGTTCATAACAGCAATGACAATGGACGGCTTTCTGCCAAAAGCCGACGAGAGCCTGATGCCAAACTATCCATTGCTTGACCTGCTTGCTGAAAGACACTCCAACAAGAACAAATCAGACATATACATTGCTGAAATTTCCGACACGATGAGTATAGAACTTCTGCGTGGACTCTCACGCTATAACCTCATTGATGAGATGGTCGTCTATCTCTTGCCAATCGTTTTCGGTAATGGAACTCCCGTATTCGATGACCTTACTCCAAGTCATTGGAATGTGCATAAGACCACAACCTTCCCCAACGGAATAATTCGCATCATCTATCACAACTCTTGCATTTTGCAATAGCAGGTTGCGAAAAAGTATTGCATTTTGCAATACTCGAAAAAGCCCCGATTTTTATACTGAAAATTTTTATTCCACTGATACACAATGTTGTATCGGTGTCTTTTTATGTCATTTCATGTCGTTGGCACGTCAAATGCCCTTTATGTTAGTATAACCTGTTGCGCAACATGGTGTAGTAACCCGATTATTTACACTTAAACAGATTATACGATGTTACAGATAAATAATGAAACCGCCCATGCAATGTTCTACAAACTGATGGAACGCTTCGACAAGATTGAGAAGATGCTGGAGCGACAGAACAAGATGAAGGAGTGTCTCGACGGCGATACATTGCTGGATAACTACGACCTGAGCAAACTGCTTGGAGTAACCCACCGTACCCTTGCACGATACCGCCAGAAGAAACTTATCCGCTACTATATGATTGACGGACGCACATACTACAAGGCTTCCGAGATTAATGAATTCCTCAAAATGAAAGGTGCCTTATGAAAGTCGTTGTCATAGAAGAGAAGATATTTGAGGATCTTTTGTCAAGTATCGAGATGTTCGTTTACAAGTTTGAGCAAACATTAAACAGTGAATCCGAGAAGCGTTTAGGAAGATGGCTGGATACGCATGAAGTATGTGCCTTGATGAACCTATCCAAGCGTACTGTACAGAGTTTAAGGGCGAGCGGCAAGTTGCCTTCTACGCAAATCTGCAAGAAGAACTACTATAAACCTGAGGATATTGAGAAATTATTAAAAGATGGAAACGATGAATCATGACACAAACAATAACAGCCGTAGGGTAAAAAAGGTGATTGCGGCTTTATCAAAAATGAGTGCCATACTTGATAGAGTTAAAGAGAACTACAAGCCTACACTAAATGGGGAAAAACTGATAACAGATAAGGAACTGGCGGATTTCCTCAAAATAAACAAGCGTTCACTGGTCGAATATAGGAAGAATGGAATACTGCCATATTACCACATAGGAGGACGAATTTTGTATAAAGAATCCGATATAGAACGGATAATGCAAGAGAATTTCTATGATGTATTCGGTAAGGAGTAGCTCAAAGTGTTAAAATACCTATAATAACACTCTTAAAAACGCCACGAGATTTGTGTATATGCGTATTTATCGCTATCTTTGCACCGTTGAAATTCACAGATGCAATAAGCAATAAAGTGAATCCTTCTGTAGATTAAACGTGCCAATCTCGTGGCTTTTCAATTTGCCTAGAGAGTAACACATTAAGATACAAGTGCTTATCGGGATTCCTCAATTCCTGGTGGCACCACAACGAGAACTCAAATGAGTTCTCGTTTTTTTGTTTATTGCCATTGACGTCTTGCCGGAATCTTTACTTTACTTTTACCCCTCTGAGCTGTAACCTGAAAAGCTTTTAGCGCCTTTATTCGTCATTTCTTGTCATTGGCACGACACCCACTTCGCTGCCAAAAAGATTCAATATCTGATTCACTTTATCTAGTCGTAAAGTCTGCTTACCTTGCTCCAACTCACGAACAAGACGCAAACCCACTCCCGACTTCTCAGA
>JAGCLL010000070.1 GCA_017647025.1 Alistipes sp.
CATCTTACCAACCTCTACGCCACGAGCAGCAGTACGGAAGCGCTCGATATTGCGCTTCATCTCCTCGTACCACAAAGCCCACTTCAAACCGAAGCAAGTAATGTCGGCGTGAATACCGTGAGTACGACCAATGCAAGGGGTGTTGCGGAACTCCAAAGCACGACGCTTCAAAACAGCCAAGAACTCCTCCAAGTCCTTCTCCAAAATCTCGTTTGCCTGACGGAGCAAATATCCGTTTGCGGTATCTACAACATCAGTCGAGGTCAAGCCGTAGTGTACCCACTTACGCTCCTCACCGAGAGTCTCCGATACGGCACGAGTAAATGCTACAACATCGTGGCGAGTCTGCTCCTCGATCTCCTTGATGCGGTCAATCGAGAACGACGCCTTTGCCCACAACTTCTCTACATCCTCGGCTGGCACAACGCCCAACTTGCTCCAAGCCTCCGAGGCCAAAATCTCAACTTTGAGGTATGCGCTGAACTTGTTGTGCTCTGTCCACACATCACGCATAACCTTTCTGCTATAACGCTCAATCATAGTTTATTATATTAATTTATTTAACAATTCGGTTTAGGTAGCACTCAATCGTGTTTTTCATCAACATTGTAATGGTCATCGGGCCTACACCACCAGGTACGGGAGTGATGTAAGAAGCAACCTCCTTCGCCTCGGCGGTAGCCACATCGCCACACAATTTTCCCGTTTCAGTGTCACGATTTACACCCACATCGATAACCACTGCGCCAGGCTTAACCATATCGGCGGTAATAAGGTGCTTGCGACCAACCGCAGCGACCAATATATCCGCCTCACGGCATACTGCACCCAAATCGGCAGTGCGAGAGTGTGCGATAGTAACCGTAGCATTTGCATCGAGCAAGAGTTTAACCATTGGCTTGCCCACGATGTTGCTACGACCAACTACAACCGCCTTTTTGCCCGCTACATCGAAGCCACACTCGGCAATCATCTGCATAACGCCCTTTGGTGTGCAAGGCACGATACAAGGCTTTCCGAGCCACAAATTGGCAACATTGGCAGGGTGGAAACCATCAACATCCTTCTCCAATGCGATTGCGTCAATCACTCGCTCCTCGTCGATATGTTTTGGCAATGGCAACTGCACCAACACTCCGTCAATCAAAGCATCGGCATTTAGACGCTCAATCTCCGCCAAGAGCGCCTCCTCGGTAGTTTCCGCTGGCATTGTGATGAGTTCGCTGCGGATACCAACCTCCTCGGCTGCCTTAATTTTGCCACGAACATACGACTGGCTTGCAGGGTTCTCGCCAACAAGAATCACCGCCAGCGAAGGTACACGGCCATACTTGGCTTCGAGAGCCTTTACCTCCTCTGCCATTTCGCCCTTCAAGCGCAACGACAACTGCTTTCCGTCAATGATAGCACCCATTCTTAATACTACTTAAATGCTTTATGACCTATATCTGTTCTATGGAACAAATTATCGCACTCAATTTTCGCAACCTCCTCGTTTGCCTTGCGGTGTGCGTCAGCGAGGGTAGCACCCTTTGCCACAACAAACAACACACGACCTCCGGCAGTTACAAGTTCGCCATCCTTAACGGCTGTACCCATATGGAATACGGTGCCATCAACCTTCTCGGTGCCACGAATAACAAAGCCCTTTGCGTAGTCGCCAGGATAGCCCTTCGATGCGAGAACAATACCGAGGGTAACATCCTTGCTCCACACTATCTCGGCAGGTTTCTCGCCCTTAGCCACAGCCTCAAATACATTTGCAATATCGCTGTCAATCAACGGCAAAACAACCTCTGTTTCTGGGTCACCAAAGCGAGCATTAAACTCGATAACCTTCACTCCGTCAGGGGTTTTCATCAAGCCACCATACAAGACACCTGTCAATGGGCAACCCTCGGCAACCATCGCTTTTGCAGTAGGTCGCATAACCTTCTCCATAGCAAATTCGAGGTCATCCTCGGTGATAAATGGCAACGAAGTGTATGCACCCATACCGCCCGTATTAGGGCCTTTATCGCCATCGAAAGCACGCTTATGGTCTTGCGCCACAGGCATAGGGTAGACATTCTCGCCCTCCACGAAGCACATCAACGAGAACTCCGGACCAGTCAAGAAATCCTCCACAACAACTCGTCCCTTACCGAAGCGGTCATCGAGGAGCATATCACGCAAAGCCTCACGAGCCTCATCCATCGTCTCGGCAATCACTACGCCCTTACCTGCTGCCAAACCGTCATATTTCAACACTGCTGGCAATGGTCGAGCCTCGACATAGGCAACAGCCTCGTCGTAGTTGTCGAATGCCTTATATCCTGCGGTTGGGATATCGTACTTTGCCATCAACTCCTTGGCAAACTCCTTCGACGACTCGATGCGAGCAGCCGACTTGGTGTGTCCGAAGATTGGCAAGCCTGCCTTGCGGAATTCGTCGGCAATACCCACTGCCAAAGCCGCCTCCGGACCTACCACGGTCAAGTCTATGGCGTTCTCCAAGGCGAAGGCCTTCAAACCCTCGACATCGGTATCCTTAATCGCTACGCACTCCGCCTGCTGGGCAATACCCGCATTTCCTGGTGCGCAGTATATCTTCTCTACGCTCGGCGAACGGAACAACGCATCGACAATGGCGTGCTCACGACCTCCCGAACCAACGACTAAAACTTTCATAAAAATTTCATTTTTAATTGAGGATTGAAAATTGAGAATTGAGGATTACTTTTTTTTTATATAAACAATCAAATTCTCAATTCTTAATTCTCAATTCTTAATTTAGTGTTTGAAGTGGCGCATTCCGGTAAACAACATCGTGATACCCAACTCGTTAGCCTTCTTAATCGAATCCTCATCACGAACCGAGCCACCTGGCTGAACGATAGCAGTTACGCCATACTCAGCAGCAAATGCAACTGTATCGTCGAATGGAAGGAAGCCATCCGAAGCGAGTACCAAGCCCTCGGTATGACCTGCTGCCTGTGCCTGTTTGAGGGCAATCTCGGCAGAGCCTACACGGTTCATCTGACCAGCACCTACGCCCAAAGTTGCGCCATTCTTAACCACTGCGATAGCGTTTGACTTAACATGCTTAACAATGCGCCAGCCAAAGTTAAGGTCGGTCAAAACCTCCTCCGAAGGCTTCACCTCGGTTACGCACATATCTGCAACAACCTCCTTGGTAGTGGTGTCGAGGTGCTGAACGAGCAGACCGCCATTCACGCTAATGTACTGATTTTGAACTTCATCGGTGCGAGTCATATCGACCTTCAAAAGGCGCAAATTCTTCTTTGCAGAGAGAATTTCGAGTGCCTCAGCCGAGAATGACGGTGCCATAACAATCTCCAAGAAGATAGGCTTCATACCGAGTGCTACCTCTGCGGTAACCTCACGGTTGAGAGCCACGATACCACCGAAAATGCTCTTTGTGTCTGCCTCGTAAGCACGAGTCCAAGCCTCCAAAGCATCAGCGCCAATCGCTGCACCGCAAGGGTTCATATGCTTCAATGCTACGCAGAATGGCTCGTCGAACTCACGAACGATATTGAGCGCTGCATTTGCATCCTGAATGTTGTTGTACGACAACTCCTTACCATTCAACTGCTCGGCATAAGCCAACGAGAAGTGAGTGGTCGAGTTATCACGATAGAACTTCGCAGACTGGTGTGGGTTCTCGCCATAGCGCAACGACTGCTGCTCATCGAACTCCAAGAACAACTTCTCCGACAAGCCTGCCTGCTTGCGCATATAGGTCGAGATGCACATATCATACTCTGCGGTGTGAGTATAAGCCTTTGCAGAGAGTTGCAAACGGGTTTCAACCTTTGTGTTGCCCTCTGCCTTAATCTCGTCGAGAATCTGCGCATAGTCCGCAGGATCGCAAACTACGGTTACATCCTTGTAGTTCTTCGCTGCCGAACGCAACATCGAAGGACCGCCGATGTCGATATTCTCGATAGCCTCTGCCATCTCTACGCCCTCCTTTGCGATTGTCTGACGGAATGGGTAGAGGTTTACGCAGACCATATCGATAAACTCGATACCATTCTCACGCAACGCCTCCAAGTGGCTCTCCAAATCACGACGAGCCAACAAACCACCGTGCACCTTTGGGTGCAATGTCTTAACACGACCATCACAAATCTCTGGGAAGCCCGTAACATCGCTGATACCGATAGTCTTGATGCCATTTTTCTCCAAAAGGCTCTGGGTACCGCCAGTAGCGATAATCTCCCAACCAAGCGACTGCAAACCGCTTACAAACTCAACCAAACCGGTCTTGTCGCTTACACTTACCAATGCTCTCATCTCTTATATCTATACTTATATATTATTACTCAATCACTACGCCCTCGTTAGCAGTTACATAACCGATAACCGACGCCTTCTCGCCAGCAGCAGCCAAGATGTCGAGTGCCTTCTGTGCCTCGCTCTCGTCGAGTGCGATTACCATACCTACACCCATATTGAAGATGTTGAACATCTCACGGTGAGGAATGTTGCCATACTTTTCGAGTAACTTGAACACACCCAAAATCTCCCACGAGCCCTCGTTGATGTGCAAGCCCTGACCGTCGTGCAAGATGCGTGGAATGTTCTCGTCGAAGCCACCACCTGTGATGTGGCAGATACCGTGAACATCGCAGTTGCGAACTACCTCCAACACCTGCTTAACATAGATGCGAGTAGGGCAGAGCAACGCCTCACCCAAAGTGCGGTCGCCCAACTCCTCGTACTTCGCATTCAAGTCCAAGTTATTGTCAGCCAAAACCTTGCGCACGAGCGAGAAACCATTCGAGTGAACACCGCTTGATGCGATACCAATCAAAACATCGCCAACCTTAACCTTCGAGCCATCGATGAGTTGCGACTTCTCGACAACACCGCAAGTGAAGCCTGCGATATCGTACTCGCCATCCTCGTACATACCCGGCATCTCGGCAGTCTCGCCACCAATCAATGCGCAACCTGCCTGACGGCAACCCTCGGCAACACCTGCTACGATAGCCTCTACCTTTGCAGGAATGTTGTGTCCGAGTGCTACATAATCGAGGAAGAACAAAGGCTCGGCACCCTGTGCCAAGACATCGTTCACGCACATTGCCACTGCATCGATACCGATAGTATCGTGCTTATCCATAGCAAACGCCAACTTCAACTTTGTACCTACGCCATCTGTTCCACTAACCAATACTGGTTCCTTGATGTTCAATGCTGCGAGGTCGAACATACCTCCGAAAGCACCGATATTGCCCATTGTACCAAGGCGATTGGTCGATGCCACATGCTGTTTAATTCGGCGAACAACCTCATAACCTGCTTCGAGGTTTACGCCTGCTTTCTCGTAATTTACTGCCATAATTCTATCTATTTTTTCTTGTTAATTTCCGAAATATCGTGTGTCATAGGTGTAGGGTAGTTGCCATCGAAGCAAGCGAAGCACATCTTCTCGCACTTGCCATTCGACGATGCCATACACTCCTTAACCGACATAAATGCCAGAGAGTCTGCACCAATAATCTTGCAAACCTCCTCCACCGAGTGTTTTGCGCTAATCAACTCGTCTTGTGTTGTTGTATCCACGCCATAGCAGCAAGGGTACTTCATCGTAGGGCTAACGATACGAACATGCACCTCGGTAGCACCTGCCTCACGCAACATATTAACGATGCGCTTTGAGGTTGTACCTCGTACAATCGAATCGTCAATCAGAGCGATGCGCTTGCCCTCTACAATCGAGCGTATAGCCGACAACTTCATCTTCACACCCTTCTCACGCAATGCCTGCGAAGGTTGAATGAAGGTACGACCGATATACTTATTTTTAATAAGTCCCATCTCATAAGGCAGACCACTCGCCTCGGCATAGCCCATAGCCGCCGACAACGACGAGTCGGGTACTCCCACTACAATATCTGCATCACAAGGTGCCTCACGCCACAAACGACGGCCTGACTCCTTGCGGAAGGCGTGAACATTGCAACCGTCGATGTCGCTATCAGGGCGTGCGAAATAGATATACTCCATAGCGCACATATTATGCTCGCTTGTGAGCGAATACTTACGACAACGCAATCCCTTATCGTCGATTGTTACAATCTCGCCCGGCTCGACATCTCGCACGAACTCTGCGCCCATAACATCGAAGGCGCAACTCTCGCTCGAAACAACCCAGCCATCGCCCAACTTACCAATTGCCAATGGGCGAATGCCGTACTTATCACGACAAGCATAGAGGCGGTTTTGCGTCATAATAACAAACGCAAACGAGCCCTCCAACAGATCCAACGCCTCCATAATCGTAAAGATGCGTGGCTCGTCGGCCTCCTTCTTGATGAGGTGAGCCAACAACTCGGCATTGGTATTCGACTGGAAGAGGCTTCCCTTTGCCTCCAAGTAATCTCGTATCTGATTAGCATTCACGATATTGCCATTGTGAGCAATCGCAAATGAGCCTGTATTGTGCAAGAACGACAGAGGCTCTACATTGTCGATGCTACGACCATTTGCCGTAGTGTACAACACATGACCGAGGCACATCTTACCCTCCAACTTCGAGAGTTTCTCCTCGTTGAAAACCTCCTGCACAAGTCCGTGACCACGATGGCGGTGCATAGTGCCATTCTCCTCGACACTCACCATACCGCAACCCTCCTGGCCTCTATGCTGCATAGAGTGCAAACCATAATAGACCAACGACGAGGCGTGCTCAACACCATAAACTCCTAAAACACTCATAAAAAAACTCTGTTTTTTAATTGAGAATTGAAGATTGAGAATTGAGGATTATTTTTTATAATCTAATTCTTAATTCTTAATTCTCAATCCTCAATTTACTTTGTAAAGTACGCTATTGCGTTTGCAAATATGTTCTGACGCTTCTCGCCTGCGATATTCTTGAACAAGTAGTCGTCATAACGCTCCGTGTGTCCCATCTTACCGAGTATCTGTCCATTCTTCGAGATGATACCCTCGATACCATAAGACGAGCCATTAGGGTTGTGTGGCGCATCAGTGGTTGCGTTACCCTCCATATCGGCATACTGGAACGCCACCTGACCATTTGCGAACAACTCCTCGGCCATCTCCTCGCTAACCACGAACTTACCCTCGCCGTGGCTCACTGCGATAGAGTGCAAATCGCCAACCTCGAATGACGACAACCAAGGCGAAGCGGTAGTGCCGACACGGGTCGAAACAATCTGCGAGATATGGCGGTGAATATCGTTGTGGAACAATGTAGGCGACTCTACGGTCATCATACCCAACTTTCCGTATGGCAACAAGCCCGACTTAACGAGTGCCTGGAAGCCGTTACAGATACCCAAAATCAAGCCTCCACGCTCAATCAAGGCGTGTACTGCCTTCGTAACAGTGGCGTTGTTCAAGACGCTTGCAATGAACTTACCGCTACCATCTGGCTCATCTCCCAACGAGAAACCACCACTCAAAACGAGGATATGGCACTTGTCGATAGCCTTCGCCATTGCCTCAATCGACTGCAATACATCCTCTGGTGTGAGGTTGCGGAATACGCCGATATGAGTCTCTGCGCCCTCACGCTCGAATGCACGAGCAGTGTCGTAGTCGCAGTTTGTTCCCGGGAATACTGGGAGGTAAACCTGCACCTTCTCCACCTTCTCGCCCTGATACTTAGGAGCCTCGGCGGTGTGGTTGCTCTCACGGCACTTCTCGCCCGACTTGCCCTTTGCAGGGTATATCTTCTCGAACTTAACGCTATTTGCCTCGTACAACTCCTCCAACGAGAACTTCTCGCCCAAGACCTCTACGCACTTCTCGGCGGTTGTTTCACCCACCTTCAATGCACCCTCGAAAGCCTCCTTCGCCTCGACCAAAATCGAACCGTAAGAGTAGTCGAAAAGGGTAGACTCGTCGCAAGTCAAGGTTGCTCCAATCTCGTTACCAAACGACATCTTTGCAACTGCCTCTGCAACGCCACCAAAGCCGATTGCGTATGCCGAGAGGATATTGCCCTTCTCAACCTCGGCAGTTACAGCCTTGAAGTTCTGCTTCAACTCCTCGGTATTCGGAGTCCAATCTGCGTTAGGGTTGTGCTTAACCAAGTACAAGCCATTGCCTGCGCCCTTGAACTCTGGGCTCACAGCCTTGCGTGCATCGAGGGTAGTGATACCGAATGCGATGAGGGTTGGTGGAACATTGATGTTCTGGAATGTACCACTCATAGAGTCCTTACCGCCAATCGACGGCAACTCAAACGCCTTCTGCATACGGATAGTACCGAGCAATGCCGACATTGGCTTGCCCCACGAGCGAGCATCGGTCATACGCTCGAAGTACTCCTGATACGAAAAGCGCATCTTCTCGTACGAAGCACCCGAAGCCACAACCTTTGCGATAGCCTCCACTACGGCGTACTCTGCACCGTGATATGGCGACCAAGCCGAGATATATGGGTTGAAACCAAACGCCATAACACTCGCTGTCGAGGTCTTACCGTGGCGCACAGGCAAGGTCTGCATCGAAACCTGAGTCTCGGTGCGCTGTGTCTTACCGCCAAATGGCATCAAGACTGTCGAGCGACCAATGGTCGAGTCGAACATCTCGCACAATCCACGCTGCGATACTACATTGTTATCTTTCAAGTTGTTGAGCATCTTCTCGCGGAGCGAAGCACCCTCAACCTCGCGGTGGAATGGGTTGCGCTCCTCGATTGCCCCCAAAGTAATCTTTGTATAGTGTGGAGCACCTGCCGAGTCTATAAACTCGCGCTTCAAGTCCGCCACCTTCTCGCCCTTGTAGAACATACGCATACGACGAGTGTCGGTAACATCGGC
>JAGCLL010000071.1 GCA_017647025.1 Alistipes sp.
GCCTTTGGTATTCAGTAAATGATAATATCTGCACGAAATACAATTGGTGATTCTAACAAAGAATAGAATATATTTGGAACTATGGTGCAACATCTCGAATGTCGGTTTCATATCTATTGCCCCATTTGTATAAACTGCGCAATACACAACTCTCAAATTTATATCACCAGCACCGAATGGAATAATTATAAAAAGAAAGCGTGGTGCTGAAAACTTATTCTAACGATGGGGTTCTGGAAAACCTTTGGAATAAAATAAGCAACAATCCCACGCCATACCAAGTGGTATGACACAAGAAGCATGCTTATTCTCTTCCAATTAAATTTTCCAGATTTCATCGTGAGAATAAACTTACACTTTCTGTGTAATTATGTCTGCAACCAAAGCGATTGCGATTACAAATTTAGAAATTTATTTTTGATTGCGCAAAAATGGTAGTAAAAAAATGTTGTCGGCAAATCCCAAAAACTTTGCACTTTTAACTTTTAACTTTTAACTTTGCAATATGAAACACTTTGCGCTCATAGGTTTTCCACTTGGACACTCGTTGTCCGCATCGTACTTTGGCGAGAAGTTCGCCAGAGAGGGAATTGATGCGGAGTATTCGCCACTCGCTATTGAGCGTGCAGAGGAGGTGCTACCCCACTGCGAACATCTTTCGGGTTTCAATGTTACAATTCCCCATAAGCAGGCGATTATGCCGTTTCTCTCGGCTATCAGCGAGGAGGCAGAGGCTATCGGTGCGGTAAATTGCGTAAAGGTTACGCCCGATGGTTTGGAGGGTTACAACACCGATGTTGTAGGTATTCGCAAGTCGCTCGAAGGGGTTGCACTCGAAGGGGCAAAGGCTATCGTTCTCGGTACGGGTGGTGCATCAAAGGCGGTGCAGTATGTTCTGCGTGAAGGCGGTGCAGAGGTCGCAGTCGTTTCTCGCACGGAGGGCGTAGCAGACCTCACCTACAACGATTTGAGCGAGGAGTTGATTGCCAATACCGATATAATAGTCAATACCACACCACTCGGAATGTTCCCGAACACGGAGAGTGCGCCCGAACTGCCCTACGAGTCACTATCTGCCAAGCATACACTATTCGACTGCGTATATAACCCTCGCCTGACAAAGTTCCTGCAACTCGGAGCGGAGCAAGGTGCACGCACAATCGACGGAATGACAATGTTCGAGGCACAAGCCGAAGCCTCGTGGGAGATATGGAGATAAAAAAACTGCTTTCGAAAATTCCGAAAGCAGTTTTTTCTTGCAGTCCGACTACTTCAAAGTAACGAAAGACTGTATTGCATAGTGGTCGGAGATACACTTTACATCTCTTTGCTCATAACGGCTCTTCTTTGGCTCGTTCTTTGACGCCTCAACCTCCTCGGCTGTTGGAGTACGAAGATAGTGGTAAGTCAAAACGCCCCAGCGTGATACCTTAATACCCTTCGACACAAAGAGGTGGTCAATGCGTTGGGTGGTATAGCGTTTAGGGTTGAAACTGTTGAATGTTCCCGTAGGCTCGAAGTGATACTTCGCCAAGTCGTAACTATCCTTCAACACCTTACTATTCTTCAATGTCTTATAACTATCGCTGTGCTGTGTTACATTAAAATCTCCCGAAAGCACCACCGGCACACCCTTGCAATGCTTCTTCACATAGGCTGCAATCTGCTTGGAAGCCTCGATGCGAGCCTGAACGCCACGATGATCAAAGTGAACATTCATAAAGCAGACCTTCTTGCCAGAAGCCTTATGGCGGAACAATCCCCACGAGCAAATACGCTTATATCGTGCATCCCAACCTTTCGATGGCACATCGGGTGTTGGCGATAGCCAGAATGTTCCTCCATCGAGTTTCTCGAATATATCTTTACGATAAAATACAGGACTAAACTCACCTTTGTCGCCACCATCATCACGACCTACACCTATATAATCGTAGTCGGGTAACATCGCCAACATATCGTCGAGTTGCACCTTGCGCACCTCCTGCGCACCAAAGAGGTCAAATGCTTCGAGGTTTATCATATCGCAGAGCATAGCCTTGCGATCGTCCCAGCCATTATACTTTTTATAATCACCCTTGCGCTCACTACCCTCTTTCAAATTCTTTCCGTTGCGGATATTAAACGAGCCTACATTCAACGCCAAGTGTTTAACCTTTTGGGTAGCAGCACCCTTTAATGTCAAGAAAGATTGAATTGCATAGTGGTCGGAGATGCACTTTACATCACGATTCTCGCCCTTAATCTCCTTAGGTGCGGCAGAGCCCATACTCTGCTGCTCGGCAACCATATCACGATAGTAGTGATAGGTCAACATTCCGTAACGGCCAACTGCAACATCGTTAGTAACAAAGATGTGATCTATGCGCTCCCCTGTATAGTTTTGGGGGTTAAAGCCATTGAATGTGCCCGTAGGTGCAAAGCGATACTTTGCCAAGTCGTAGGTGTCATTCAGCACACCACTCTCTGCCAGAATTTTGTAGGCTCTGCTCTTCTCATTCGCATTAAAGTCGCCCACTACGATTGCCGTTTCGCCCTTGCAGTGCTCCTGCACAAAGTTAAGAATCAACTTTGCGCCCTCCACCTTTGCAACCTTGCCTCTGTGGTCGAGATGAGTGCAGAGGAAATAGAAGCGAGTCTTATCGCTCTTGCGTTGGAAATAGCCCCACGAGCAGACACGACGACACATACCGTCCCAACCCTTCGACACCTTGTCGGGGGTATCAGAGAGCCAAAATGTGCCACTATCGAGCAACTTAAACTTATCCTTGCGGTAGAACACAGGGCTATATTCGCCCTTTGTATCACCATCGTCACGGCCTACACCTATGTAATTATAATCGGGCAATGCCGCCAACATATCGACCAACTGCGTGTGGGTAACCTCCTGCGCTCCGAACATATCGAAGGCTTCGAGGTTAATCATATCGCAGACATACGACTTACGCTCATCCCAACCGTTGTACTTCTTGTAATCGCCTTTGGCAAGCAATCGGATATTAAACGAGCCGACATTCAACTCCTGCGCCGAAGATATGAGCGCAAAAGAGAGTGCTACAACTGTAAGAAAAAATCGTTTCATAACTTAGTGATTTTTAGGAAAGTATTTTTATTGAGTTTAATCTCTGGTTTATCATTGAAAATGCCAAAAACTGCCGAGCCCGAACCCGACATCGAAGCGTATATTGCACCCGCATCGAGCATCGTCTGTTTCAACTCTGCAATAGCGGGATGAGCCTCGAAAATATGTGGCTCAAAGTCATTCTTCACAACCCCTTGCCACTCCTCTATTGGGCGTTGCAACGCCTCTGTTAAGCGCACTTGCGGAATGGCGGGTTTTACACCTGCGTACGCTTCCTTTGTAGATACACCCTCCTCGGGTTTTGCCACAACGAGATATTTGCCCTGCAATGGCAACTCGATTGACTCCATCTTCTCGCCTCGCCCCGTACAAAGTTGCGGAGTATTGCGCACGAAAAAGGCAGTATCGCTACCTATCATCGCTGCCACCTCAACAAGAGCATCCTCGCTTAAACCGAGTGAGAAAATATCATTTATTGCCAAAATCACAGCGGTTGCATCGCTCGAACCTCCGCCCAGCCCTGCACCAAATGGCACCCGCTTGTCGAGAGTTATGCGCACCTCGCCCACGCCATAGAGTCGCTGCATCAGTCGCAATGCCGTCATACACAAGTTATGCTCCGCATCGCAATCGACCACTATACCTTTCGACACGAACTCCGAAGCCCCCTCGACACGCTCCACCTCAACAATATCGTAGAGTTCCGTCACAGGCAACATCACCGTTTCGAGGTCGTGAAAGCCATCTTCACGGCGACGAAGAATATCAAGTCCAAGATTTATTTTGCAGTTGGCATATAGAATCATACTACAAATATAGGTAGATTTTCCGATAAAAAGAGCATTTTTAGAAAAAAATGAACTATCTTCGCAACTATGGAGCAGAAGTTACTCGACACACTCAAAAAGTATTGGCACTACGACTCGTTTCGCCCTATGCAGAAGGAGGCGATAGAGTCCATATTGTCGGGGCGTGATACTTTGGTTTTGATGCCTACGGGTGGCGGTAAATCTATAATATACCAACTCCCAACTCTCGCAAACGATGGATTGTGTATCGTTGTAACGCCACTAATTGCGCTGATGAAAGACCAGGTGGATAGGCTCCGTCGTATGGGTATTCCGGCAGTAGCCGTTCACTCGGGAATGACGCCTCGCCAAATCGACATTGCACTCGACAACTGCATATACGGAGATATAAAGTTCCTCTATATTGCACCTGAACGACTTTCGAGCGAGATGTTTCGCCTGCGAGTAGACAGAATGAATGTAACGCTCTTGGCAGTAGATGAGGCGCACTGCATCTCGCAGTGGGGATACGACTTCCGCCCCTCATACCTTCGCATTGCAGAGTTGCGCCGATATATGCCCGACACTCCCGTTTTGGCACTAACCGCTTCGGCAACACCTCGTGTAGCGAAGGATATTATGAAGCGACTCGACTTTGCCGAGCCAAATGTGTTGCAAGCCTCATTTCTCCGCCCTAACCTCTCCTATTCAGTGCGTCAAACCGAGGATAAAGAGGGGCAGTTGCTACGCATAATAAACAATGTGCCTGGTTGTGGAATTGTATATGTGCGTATGCGCAAAACAGCCGAGCAGGTGGCTCAATTCCTTATTGAGCAAGGCTTTTCTGCGGCATACTATCACGGAGGACTACCAAATGCCGAACGCTCGATGCGACAAGATGAGTGGATAAGTGGCAAAACCCGTATTATGGTGGCCACCAACGCCTTTGGTATGGGTATCGACAAGCGAGATGTGCGATTTGTTGTTCACTACACAATGAGCGATTCTCTCGAATCATACTATCAAGAGGCGGGGCGTGCAGGGCGTGATGGAGGGCGCAGTTATGCCGTAATCCTGATGTCGGCAACCGACAATGACCGCATTATAAACACCTTCGAGAAGGAGTTCCCCGACATTGAACTTGTGCGTTCTATCTACCACGATTTATGCTCCTATCTTGGCGTGGCAATTGGCGATGGCAAGGAGGCTTCATTTGTCTTCAACATCTTCGACTTCTGCAAGCGATACAAGCAACCATTGGCGATAGTTATGAGCGCTATAAAGTTGTTGCAACTCAACGGATACATAACGCTTGTGGAGGATTGTGAACACCCTGCACGACTGATGTTTATGATCTCTCGTGACGAACTCTACAACATCAAGATGCAGAACGAAAAGGAGGAGGAGATTCTACGCTCGATACTACGCCTTTACACAGGTATTTTCAGCGATTTCCGCCCTATTGACGAGATGGAGATTGCTGCATTTTCGAAGCACTCTCACGAGGATGTTCACGCCCTACTCAAACATCTGTGGCGTTCCAACATCATTCGTTACATCCCGACCAACCACGACCCTCTGATTTTCCTCGATGAGGAGCGTCTGCCTTCACGAGATGTCTATATTGCACCCGAGACATATTCACAGCGCAAAAGTCTTATGTTAGAGCGATTTAACCGCCTACTTCACTACGCCAACGAGGAGCAGGAGTGTCGCAGTCGCATAATCGAACAATACTTCTGCGACAAGATATCGGAGCCGTGTGGTATTTGCGACAACTGCCTTGCACGCAAGCGCAGAGAAAAGAGCACAAGCGCCAACTACGAGGAGCAGATTATCGATTTGCTTGTCGCAGAGCCGATGACAATAAAAGAGGTTGTTGCACGCATCGTCGGCAACGAGCAGGCGATTATTGAGGCGGTTCGCCAACTTACCGAAAAAGGTACAATCTCGGCAGAGGACTCGAAATTGAATTTGAAAAAATAGGTTTCCGCTTTCACTTTTCAGTTTTCCGTTATTTTCGCTTCGACGGGGTGTCGAAACACTTTTGCAAACTGCCTAAAATCGCCTAAAAATGGGCAAAAATCGCATTTTTGCGAAAAATCATTTTCCAAAACCGAAAATTTATTTCACAAAAGTTGATTATTCGAAGAATAATCGCTATTTTTGCGCATATAAAAAGCGCCGATTAACAGCCAAAATAACAAACGCTATATTCCCAAAGGAGAAAATCGGAGGTGATTGAGGAAATTTTGTGCGTTGCACAGTGGCGGAAAGCGGAGCATACTTGTGCGTATGTGAGCATTTACGACACAAGTAAGGTGCAAAATTTACCAATCGGAACGATTTAGAGAGAAATTTACACAAAACTTAAACAAACAATAATTTATGGAAGAACAAATGATTACTCCTGTTGGTCGTATTGAGAAGATCAATATCGAAGACCATATGAAGGAGTCCTACATCAACTACTCGATGTCGGTTATCGTATCGCGTGCGTTGCCCGATGTTCGAGATGGTTTGAAGCCGGTTCACCGTCGAATTTTGTTCGATATGAACTCGGAGTTGAACCTCTACCACGACAAACCAACCCGTAAGTCGGCTCGTATTGTCGGAGATGTACTCGGTAAGTTCCACCCACACGGTGACTCATCGGTTTATGACGCAATGGTGCGTTTGGCACAGCCTTGGGCTATGCGTTACCCACTCGTAGAGGGACAGGGTAACTTCGGTTCGATGGACGGCGACTCGCCAGCGGCTATGCGTTACACCGAGGCTCGTATGCAGAAGATCACCAACGAGGTTATGGCAGACATCGACAAGGAGACTATCGATTGGACAATGAACTTCGATGACACACAGAAGGAGCCTACCGTACTCCCTACTCGTATTCCGTTGTTGCTCGTAAATGGCGCAAGCGGTATCGCAGTAGGTATGGCTACCAATATGGCACCGCACAACCTCTCGGAGGTTATCGATGCTTGTTGCGCATATATCGACAACAAGGAGTGCACCTGCGAGGATTTGCTCCACTTCGTTAAGGGCCCTGACTTCCCGACTGGTGCCATCATCTATGGCTACGAGGGTGTTAAGGAGGCTCTCTTGACAGGTCGTGGTCGTGTGGTAATGCGTGCTCGCCACGAGGTTGAGACCACTGCATCAGGTCGTACACAACTTATCTTCACCGAGATTCCTTATATGGTAAACAAGCAGGAGATGATTAAGCACATCGCTGCACTTACCAAGGAGGGACGCTTGGAGGGCATCGCTGATGTAAACGATGAGTCAGACCGTCAGGGAACTCGTGTAGTTGTTACCTTGAAGCAGGATGCTGTGGCAAATGTGGTGTTGAATATGTTGTTCAAGCACACCGAGTTGCAGACTTCGTTCTCGGTAAACAATATCGCCTTGGTAAATGGTCGTCCACAGACTTTGAACTTACTCGACCTTATCAAGCACTTTGTAAACCACCGTCACGAGGTAATTGTTCGTCGCTCTCGTTTCGACTTGCGCAAGGCTGAGGAGCGTATGCACATCGTTCAGGGCTTGATTATTGCACAAGACAATATCGACGAGATTGTCCAGATTATCAAGAGTTCGAAGAGCGTAGATATAGCCAAGGCTACTCTCTCGGAGCGTTTCGGTTTGAGCGATTTGCAGGCTGCCGCTATCGTAGATATGCGTTTGCGTGCATTGACTGGCTTGGAGCGCAGCAAACTCGTTGCAGAGCACGACGAGTTGCAGAAGACTATCGACTACCTCACCGCAGTTCTCGGCAGCGAGGAGATGCAGTTGGGTATCGTTAAAGACGAGTTGCTCGAAATCAAGGAGAAGTATGGCGACGAGCGTCGTTCGGAGATTGTCTACGCTTCGGAGGAGTTCAACCCAGAGGACTTCTACGCTGACGAGGATATGGTTATCACCATCTCACACCTCGGCTACATCAAGCGTACATCGCTCGCCGACTACCGCACACAAAATCGTGGTGGCGTAGGTATGAAGGGCTCGGCTACTCGCGACGAGGACTTCATCGAGCATATCTATGTCGCTTCGATGCACAACACAATGATGTTCTTCACCGAGAAGGGCCGTTGCTTCTGGTTGAAGGTTTACGAGATTCCAGAGGGCGCTCGTTCATCGAAGGGCCGTGCTATTCAGAACATCATCAACATCGAGCCAGATGATAAGGTGCGTGCATACATCAACTGCAAGAAGTTGAACGACGAGGAGTATATCAACTCTAACTATATTATAATGTGTACCAAGAACGGTACCGTTAAGAAGACCAAGTTGGAGGCTTACTCTCGTCCTCGTACCAACGGTATCAACGCTATCGAGGTGCGTGAGGGCGACCGTCTTATCGAGGCTAAACTCACAAGTGGTGCAGCAGAGATTATGATTGCAACCCGTGAGGGTAAGGCTATCCGCTTCAACGAGTCGACAGTTCGTGAGGTAGGTCGTACATCTATCGGTGTGCGTGGTGTATCGCTCGAAGGCGACAACGAGGCTATCGGTATGATTTGCATCGAGCCGGAGTCGAACGAGGATGTATTGGTACTCTCGGCTAATGGTTTCGGTAAGCGTACC
>JAGCLL010000008.1 GCA_017647025.1 Alistipes sp.
ATGGCGAGCAATTAGTAATCTCTTTCCGGGACAACAGTTGCGCCATACATACGGCACATGGTGTTATCGCAAACCTCGCTTCGAGGAGGATTTGTTCCCATTGACAACGATAAAGTTCGAGGGCTACGACTTCCCGGCACCTCACGATTCGGATGCCTATTTGCGAAAGATTTATGGCGACTATATGCAAATCCCCGAGGTCAAGGAGATCCACACCAAAACAATCGAGTTCTTGGGATAGAAAAGAGAGGTTTTAGAAAAGATTAGGATATTGTATTATGAAAGTTTTGGGAGATGATTATGCCGTGGTGATAAGAACCCTTGGAACAGGAGGGGATAAATATGAGTTACTGCTAAAATCTTTACAAGAGCAGACTTGCCCTCCGAAACATATATATGTTATAATTGCTGAGGGGTACTCATTGCCCAAGGAGCGTATTGGCACGGAAGAGTTTGTCTATACAACCAAAGGTATGTGGCATCAACGAATCTTTGGGTTGCAATATGCTAGTAAAATTGGGGATGTTTCGTATATTCTGGCATTGGACGATGATCTCTCTTTTAACTGTTCTTTTGCAGAGGACTCTATTGATTGCATAAATGAGAGAGATTGTGATATCTTAATACCGTCAATATTAGATCCTAATGCGAGTGGACAAAAAGTTGTTGATGTTTGGTCGTTGAGAAATTTGTTTTTATCGTTGCAAGGGGTTCGATTTGAGAGTAGAAGGTCTAAATATAGAATAAAAATAGCTCCAACAGCAGGATATATTGCAAATACACGATTAGAGCCGGCGTGCAATCCAACTCAGAGTGGACAATTTGCAGCATTTTGGATAAAAGCGGATAGAGTTGCCCAATTAGAGTTGGAGGAGGAATATTGGATAGATGATACAAAATATGCTTTACCAGACGATCAGGTATTCTTTTATAAGGCATTTGTGAAAGGCTTAAAATTGTATAATCATAACGATATAGTAGTTCGCCATTTGGATCACGGATCGTCAAATCCTAATCGATTGTTAGATTATAGTTTTGCTACTGGACGAAACTTTTTAATTTTTTGGCATAGATTTTTGTATCTCCGACAGAAATCGCTGTGGCATCGATTTGTCCATATTGTATCGATTCTCTATCGCTTGGGTATGGGAGTATTGATGCCAAGTGTGCAAAGTCTACGACAGAAAAAGCTAGCGCCTATTAGAGCCTATATTCAAGGTGTTGTATCAGCTGTAAGATATATATCGAGTCCAGAATATAAAAAGTTACACAAATTATAAACTGTTCTTTTGTGAGTATATTAGTAACCGGTGCAGCCGGATTTATCGGAGCAAATCTTGCGAAGCGATTGCTGACTGAATTTGATGAGGTGCAGGTGGTCGGTGTGGATAACCTTTCTGACTACTATGATACTCGTCTAAAAGAGGAGCGATTGAAGGAACTCTCGCAATATGGTGAGCGATTTGTATTTGTTAAGGGCAATATCGCAGATAAACCGCTGATTGAGCAACTATTTGACGAGTATAAGTTTAAGACAGCTGTCAATTTGGCAGCGCAAGCGGGAGTCCGCTACTCCATTACCAACCCCGACGCCTATATCGAGAGCAATATCATAGGCTTCTACAATATTTTGGAGGCTTGTCGCCATCACGGAGTTGAGCATTTGGTTTACGCATCATCGTCGAGTGTGTATGGTAGCAACAAGAAGGTGCCTTATTCAACAGACGACAAGGTGGATAACCCAGTGAGCCTCTATGCTGCAACAAAGAAGAGCAATGAGTTGATGGCTCACGCATATAGCAAACTCTACAACATTCCGTCGACGGGATTGCGCTTCTTTACGGTTTATGGACCTTGTGGCCGTCCCGATATGGCATATTTCGGTTTTACGAACAAGTTGTTGAAGGGCGAGAAGATACAGATTTTCAACTATGGTAATTGCAAGCGTGATTTTACCTATGTAGATGATATCGTTGAGGGCATAGTTCGTGTTATGCAACACGCACCCGAGAAACAAGTTGGCGAAGATGGCTTGCCAATACCGCCATATAAGGTCTACAATATCGGCAACAATAGCCCTGAAAATTTGTTGGACTTTGTGCAGATATTGCAGGAGGAGTTGATTTCGGCGGGAGTGCTTCCTGCGGACTACGACTTCGAGGCTCACAAGGAGTTGGTACCGATGCAACCAGGCGATGTGCCAGTAACTTATGCCGACACCTCGGCTTTGGAGGCAGATTTTGGTTTCAAACCACACACCTCCCTGCGTGAGGGTTTACGCAAGTTCGCCGAGTGGTACAAGGAGTTTTACGGATAGAGCGAAACAATATATAAGATGAATATTAGGGGAAAAATATCAACCCTTCGTAAAAACAAAGATGCAAGGGCCCTTGCAAGTAATTTTGTATGGTTGTCTATATTAAAAATTGCGGGGTATATATTTCCTTTTATTACAATGCCATATTTGGCACGAGTTATTGGTGTTACAGGTTTTGGTGAGATTGCTTTTGCTACATCAGTAATAGTTTTTCTGGAAACATTCACAGATTTTGGTTTTAATTACACCGCAACACGAGATATCGCTCGATGTAGAGAGGATAGGATTGCTGTTTCTGAGATATTCTCAAATGTACTTTGGGCAAAACTATTGCTGATGACCATAGCCTTTGGTGTATTATGCATATTGGTTTTTGCGATACCGAGTCTATATGAAAAGCGACTTTTGTTGTTTTTAACATTCCTCTATATACCAGGACATATACTTTTCCCTGACTGGTTTTTTCAAGCAATGGAGGATATGAAGTATATCACAATCCTGAATGTGGTATCAAAGGTTCTATTTACAGCACTTGTTTTTGTAGTTATAAAAGAGCAATCGGATTATGTTTGGCAGCCGATGCTGACAGCAATTGGTTACTGGGTAAGCGGTTTTATAGCAATGATTTTTGTGTACAAGCGCTTTAATGTTAGAATATTGACACCTGTGTTGAAGAATGTATGGCATACAATTAAGGATAGTGCTAATATGTTTGTGAGTTTAATATTCCCTAATTTATACACCAATTTTTCAACAATTCTATTGCGCTCTACATGTGGCGAGGTCGCCACTGGATTATATGATGCAGGCGCGAGATTTATAACATTGATAGATCAGTTATTCGATGTTCTTTCTAGGGCATTTTATCCTTTCTTGTCCCGGCGCATAGATAAGCACACAATTTATGTGTACATAAGTGGTATTGGTAGTGTACTTGCAAGTTTGTTTCTATTCTTTGGAGCGAATTTACTAATTAAAATATTCTACACGGCAGAATTTGCGGATGCTGCAACCGTAATTCGCATAATGTCTGTATCTCCGATAGCTCTTTTTCTTATGAGGACATATGGTGTGAATTATTTAGTGTTAGTAGGTAAAGATTCGTTATATAGAAACATTATTCTATTCTATTCTATAATAGGTTTAATCTTGACTTTGTGCTTGACGCCTATATATGGTTATATCGGCATGGCGATTACGATAGCCGGAGTGTGGGTAATGCGTGGTGTTACGACATTCTTATGTGCACGCAGATATCGGAATATAAAAAGATAGATAATATATGAAAGTTCTTGTTGCTGGAGATTTTTGTCCTGTAAATAGAGTACAGGAGGCGTTTAGTGTAAAAGATTATTCTGCTTTAGCAGCGATAAAAGAGATTGTACATAATGCCGATTATTCTATAGTAAACCTTGAGTGTCCTATTGTTACCGAACCAAATGTAATAATGGCATCTAAAACTGGTTCTTGTTTGAAGGCTGATGAAAATACTATTGAAGCATTGCAATATGCAGGTTTTAATTGTGTAACTTTGGCAAATAACCATTTTCGAGATTATGGTGAAGACGGCTGTAAGTCTACGTTAAAACTTTTACGACAGGCATATATTGATTATGTTGGCGGAGGAAATAATTTGGCAGAAGCACAGCAAGTCTTGTACAATAAAATTGGCGAGAATACATTGGCCATCGTGAATGTTTGTGAGCATGAGTATTCTATTGCTTCTTCGAAATCAGCAGGCTCTGCGCCGTTGGATTTGATTGATAATTATAATCAGATTACAGAAGCTCGAAGGAATGCTGACTATGTTTTGGTAATAGTTCATGGAGGCCATGAACACTATCAGTTACCGAGCCTAAGAATGAAGAAACTATATCGTCATTTTGTAGATATTGGCGCTGATGCCGTAGTTAATCACCATCAACATTGTTTTAGCGGATACGAGTATTATAATGGTAAACCAATTGTCTATGGTGTAGGAAATTTATGCTTTGAACCTACCTCGAAACTACAACGAATGTGGCATGAGGGCTATATGGTAATTTTGTCGTTTGATGATGTTATATCTATCCAATTGGAACCCTATCAACAATGTTTACAGGATCCTGTTATAGAACTATTGAATGAAGGAGAACGGTCTAAATTTGATGATTCGATACGATTGTTGAATAGTATTATTGCGGACGATGAATTGCTAGCAAAGTCGTTTGATGACTATGTTCAAACTCGAAAGAAATGGATTATGCGTACTTTCGTATCGTACCATAATCGTTATCTAAATGCTCTTGCCCAACGATCAATAATCCCATATCCATTACGAAAGGATGAGATAAAAATTATTGATAATTATATTATATGTGAGTCACATAGAGATGTTGTAGAACATGTGCTGCTTTCGTTAAGATAGTTAATCTGTCATAATAGTTGAACAATAATAAAGATGAAGTATAAATATAGATTTTCTATTTTTACAGCCACATATAATCGTGGGCATCTTCTTCGTCAGCGCTATGAAGAATTACTTGCTCTCGATTTTAAAGATTTTGAGTGGGTGGTTGTTTCTGACGGCTCAACCGATAATACATCGGATGAAATGAACTCTTTCGTAGCGGAAAATAAAATACCAATTGTATTTATTGATAAAGAGAATGGAGGAAAACATACTGCATGGCAGGCTGCAACACCAGTGTTTAGGGGAAGGTATATCTTGGCGGCAGATGATGATGATATAATAATGCCAGACACTTTATCTATTTTTGATAAGCATTGGAGTGCGTTGGAGGCTTTGCCGAATTATAATGAGTACTGGGAGGTCAGGACAAGATGTCAGCGACAAGATGGAACATTGGTGGGGAAGATATTGCCTGAGCCATATGTGGATTCCGATTATAATTCAATGAATTATATATACAAAAATAACTGCGAAATGGTTGGATGTCGCAAGGTTGAGGTCTTGCGGACAGAAGCAGCAGTACCAAATAGTTTTATGTTTCAAGACAAGGTGTCAAATTTCCCAGAAGGTATAAGATGGTCGCAGGTTGCAAGAAAATATAAAACAAGATTTGTCCCTGATGTTACTCGTGTTTATTTAACATCACAAGATGCATTATGTAGTCCAAATTCCGGCAAAAAAAGAAATATTAGAAAAACACATAACACCTTATTAGGCGCTATTTATGAACTTAAATACGAGAGAGACTTAATGTTTAAATATAATGTAAAAAAGTATATTAAAACAATAATGGTTGCTCTTTACACATCATTTCCGTGTAAACAAAATCCATTGCGCTTAACAGATAAGGTGTTGGATAAAGTTTTGATGATGTTGTTGTATGTGCCAATCTCTTTCACATGGCTAATTAGGCGTTAATGTAATGATTTAATATGGATAATAACATAAGTAAATTTTTTCATTACCTATTTCATCGACCGGCGAATTTAATCATAGCATTATTGATGCGCATTGCTCCAATAATGCCTGATAAACTATATTTGAAGTGGCTATTTCGATTAAATATGGGTTATTGTCTTAACCTTGATAACCCTAAAACATTTAGTGAAAAAATACAGTGGCTAAAACTATATAATCGTAAACCAGAATATACTCAAATGGTAGATAAATTTGCCGTTAAAGAGTATGTTGCAAAGTGTATTGGCAAGGAATTTATCATACCGACGCTTGGCGTGTGGGATAAGTTTGAGGATATTGATTTTGATGCGCTGCCAAATCAATTTGTCTTGAAAACCACCCATGGCGGTGGTAGCGGAGGTGTTGTTCTATGTAGAGATAAGTCGAAATTTGATGTACAGGCAGCAAAGATAAAATTCAATAAATCTTTGAGGCAATGTATCTACAAGAATCTTAAAGAGTGGCCATATAAAAATGTTCCTAGAAGGATTATAGCAGAGGAATTTATTGCGGATAAAGGGCACGATGATTTGACTGATTACAAGTTCTATTGCTTTAATGGAGAACCAAAGTATTGTCAGGTAATAAGAGATCGAAATACGATTGAAACAATCGACTTTTATGATATGAAGTGGAATCATATGCCATTTGTCGGTCTAGTTCCTGTTAAGAAGAGAACGACAGATTTAGTGCTTGCGAATGGTAATAATCCGGTGCCTAAGCCTATGTGTTTGGGAGATATGGCAATAGTGTGTCGAAAGTTGTCAAGGGATTTGCCTTTCTCTCGTATAGATTTGTATGTTGTTGATCATAAAATATATTTTGGAGAAATAACCTTTTTCCCAGCAAGTGGATTCGGCGAATTTACTCCTGCTGAATGGAATAATAAGTTAGGTGATTTATTAGAACTTGATAATAAATAAGATGAGTAAATATTGGAATATATGTAATCTGTATATCCTTTTGTGGTGCTTATATAGCCTACAAGGCACTTTATATGCTGGTGGCTCCATAATATCGCAAGGAATACTTGCCGTTCTATTAGCAATATCACTATTCTTTGTAATATATGCTAATGCTAAGTTTGAGATGCCCCCATATATGAAAGCATTGAATGTAATGCTGGTGATGTTCACCGTATATGGAGTTTCATTAATACTTTCGGGTGAAACATTGGTGGTTAAAGAGGAGTATATGGGAGCGGTCTCAAACAAAGACTATATCAAGAGTATATTTATATCGTGTATGCCGATATACACATTCTTTGTTTTGACAAAGATAGGTCTACTAACTGATGAAGTGATTCGTAAGTGGATACCCGTGTTTATTTTGGTGGCAATTGCAGCCTATTTTGAGAGCCAAAATGCGAACCTGGCAAAAGCCGAGGAGGTCTTATCTCAGCGAGAGGAGTTTACCAATAACACAGGATATCTGTTTTTGTCGATAATGCCATTGCTATTATTCGTTAAGAAACCGTTTGTGCAATATCTCCTATTGCTAATATGTGGAGTGTTTATAATTGCAGCAATGAAGCGAGGTGCTATATTGATATTTACATTGTGTTTGCCTCTATTTATACATAGCACAATGAAGACATTGTCACTTAAAAGAAAGATAGTGATATTAATGTTGATTATTGGTAGTGCGTTGGCAATACTTTATTATGTGTCATATATGTTGGACACAAGCGAATACTTTAATTCGAGATTACAGGATACATTAGAAGGTAATGCTTCTAATAGAGAGTCAATGTATCCTCACCTATTGCGCCAGATATTCTACTATGCGACACCTCTACAATTTCTATTTGGTCGAGGAGCCTGGGGTACATTGAAAGTGTCGGATAATTTCGCCCATAATGATTGGTTGGAAATAGGTGTCAATCAGGGTATGTTGGGAATAGTTGTATATATTGCTTACTGGATAGCATTTTATATTACGACAAGAAGTATAAGTAATAGTACGGCTCGCAGTGCGGTGACGCTTATTATGTTTATATTTTTGCTTATGACAATGTTTTCAATGTCGTATGATAATATGTCAATATACGCTACAATTGTTATAGGTTATTGTATGGCCAACTATACAAATAACAACGCTCAGTATGCGAAAAATAATATGCTTTACAGATAGCCTCGGATCAGGCGGTGCACAACGACAATTAGTGGGTTTGGCGTGTATGCTCAAAGAACAGGGGTATGATGTATCCGTATTGTTGTACTACGATAACCCTTTCTATAAATCAATACTGGATAAAGCCGGAGTAAGTAGTGTTGTTATAGGTAATACCGCTAATCCGATAAAAAGATTGTGTGGGTTGTATCGCTTCTTCAAAAAACAGCCTTGCGATGTGGTGATATCATACCAAGAAACACCATCTTTGATAGCGTGCTTGTTAAAGCCATTTTTTCGATGGCGTAAACTGATAGTTTCGGAGAGAAATACTACGCAGAAATTAACTTGGAGGGATAGATTGCGATTCTTGTTATATTGTTTTGCCGATATGATAGTTCCCAATTCATACTCCCAGGCAAATTTCATAAATTCTACCTATCCGAGATTGTCAAGCAAGGTAAATGTAATAACCAATTTTGTCGATACCGATAAATTTAAATCTGCAAATGACCGAAAGCGTGGCAATAAGTTGGTGGTTGTAGCCAGCGAAAAACCTGAGAAAAATTTTGAGAGGTTTGTGGCTGCTTTGGCGTTGTTAAAGCAAAGAGGATTGACGATAAAAGCTGAATGGTATGGTTTAAGAGGTGCATCGTTGTCTATATATCAAGATTTTGTAGCGACTAAAGGTGTTGCAGATATGCTTGATATTTATCCTCCGCAAACCGATATACAGGAGGTATATCAAAATGCAGACTATTTCTGCTTGCCGTCTTTATTTGAGGGATTTCCAAATGTTCTGTGCGAGGCTATGAGTTGCGGACTTCCCGTTGTATGTAGCAATGTATGCGATAATCCGCATATTGTAAAAGAGGCGGTAAATGGTTTTTTGTTCGATCCGTACAATGTGCAGCAAATGGCTGACAGCATCGAGCATATAGCCCAATTGTCGACGGCCGAATATGAAACAATCTCCTGTAATAACATAGAGAGATCACGACAGATATTCTCAAAGACTGCTTTTGTTGTTAAATATAAAACAATAATAGAGTCGTAAAACTAAGGACACATACCAAAAAATGAGCTTTATAATTATTGATGTTAAACACTGTTAGACTATGTCAATAAAGTTGTATAAGGGTAATTTTAGAGGGCTATTTTTTATTGTATGTTTTAGAATGGCTCATTGTGTGACCAAGTATAGTGTCACAAAAATAGGCTTCTTCCCGATATGGGTATTGTATAGATTGATGTTTAATTGGCTACTTGGCATTGATATTAGTCAATATGCCACCATCGGTCAAAACTTTGTGTTGTGGCATGGAACAGGAACCGTTATTCACCCCGCTGCGGTAATAGGGGATAATGTTACAATGCGACATTGCACAACCATCGGTAGTAGTAAAAGCGGAGGAGGGGCTCCAACTATTGGCAATAATGTAGATATTGGATGCAACGTTGTTATTATCGGAGAGATAACCATTGGTGATAATGTTATTATAGGAGCAGGATCTGTAGTCACAAAATCTGTCCCATCAAATGTTGTAGTGGTAGGCAATCCAGCTAAAATAATAGGAAGTAATGCCTAGTTTTATAACTATTTAAATAGAAAAATGAAGTTATGACCGCCAAAAGAGTTCTATTTGTAGCACCCGGATATGGTAACGGAGGTATTAGGTCGTGGGCAAAAAAGATGCTACAGACCTTCAGTAACGAGGAGTACGAACTCCTCCATATCGGTGTTGCATATAGAAGGGCTATGCGGGGCGATTGTGGAATAGTAAGGAGAATAGTTGATGGTCTGTTGGATTTAGTAGATAGCAGAAAAGCGATTAAAGCCGCATTAAAGCAGTATGATGATATTGTACTGGCGCATATCACTACCAGTGGAAGTTTGGGTACATTTAGCGACTATGTTCTTGGCTGGTTGTGTAAGCGAAACGGTATCAAGACAATAATGCATTGCCACTATGGTTGCATTCCTAAAGACTATGCAAAAAGAGGGCTTTTGGGAATGCTGTTGCGCAAGACTATGCGAATGTATGACCAAATTTGGGTGTTAGATTCAAAGTCATACAAAACTCTTGATGCAGATCCACGGTTGAAAGGGAAAGTTTATATAACGCCAAATTCCATACAGGTAAATCAAGGATTAGAAATCGCCCCCAAAAGGTATGAGAAAATAGCTTTCGTTGGCAATCTCATCCCTACAAAAGGCATATACGAACTCGTTGAGGCGGTGAAACAGTGCTCCGAAAATACTACATTGACAATTGTTGGACCGAGCGACAAAGCCGTTATTAATGATATAAAACAGATTGCAGGCGAACTAATAGATAAAAGAATTAAACTTATAGGCTCGCTACCGAATGAACAAGCAGTGGAGATGATAAAATCAATGGATGTTATAGCTCTGCCGACATACTATCCCTCAGAGGCATTCCCAATCTCAATCTTAGAAGCAATGAGTTATGGTAAAATGGTAATTTCTACGCCAAGAGCAGCTATTAAAGATATGTTGACCGCTGTAGATGGAACTGAATGTGGATATTTGGTAAGGGAAAGGTCGATAGAAGATATAGTAGAGGCCATAAAGTGGTGCCAGCAAAATAAAGAAATGGCCGATGAACGATGTGCAAAGGCTTACGAAAAAGTAAATAATTGTTATCGTACAGATATAGTATATGATCTATATCGAAGCCTTTATAGAAAGGCAATAATGGATTAGTCATAGATTAATACAAAATAAAATGTCAATCTTCAAAGACAAAGTCCTGTTGATTACAGGCGGTACGGGAAGTTTCGGAAACGCCGTGCTTCGTAGATTCCTTGATTCGGATATCAAGGAGATTCGTATCTTCTCTCGTGATGAGAAGAAGCAAGATGATATGCGTCACGCATTGCAGAACCCAAAGGTGAAGTTCTACATCGGCAATGTTCGTGACAAGCAGTCGGTGGATATCGCTATGCGTGGCGTTGATTATGTCTTCGCTGCGGCAGCCCTCAAACAGGTGCCTTCGTGCGAGTTCTTCCCTATGGAGGCTACTATGACCAATGTCATCGGCACCAACAATGTTCTCCTCTCGGCAATCGAGCACGGCGTAAAGAATGTCGTTGTTCTCTCGACCGACAAGGCGGCATACCCAATCAATGCTATGGGTATCTCGAAGGCGTTGATGGAGAAGGTGGCTATTGCCAAAGGTCGTGAACTCGGTCAGGATGCTGCTACCACAATCTGCTGTACCCGCTATGGCAATGTTATGGCATCTCGTGGCTCGGTTATTCCGTTGTGGGTTGAGCAGATGGAGCAGGGTAAGCCTATCACCATCACCGATCCTGAGATGACTCGTTTTATGATGACCCTCGACGACGCTGTCGAGTTGGTTATCTACGCCTTTACTCACGGCGAGAATGGCGATTTGTTCGTTCAGAAGGCTCCGGCGGCAACCCTCTCGACTTTGGCCGAGGCATTGAAGCAGACCTACGCAAAGGTAAATCCTGCGTATGGCGAGACCGAGGTTAAGGTAATTGGTATACGCCACGGCGAAAAGCTATACGAGACACTTGTTACACGCGAAGAGATGGCCAAAGCAATAGATATGGGCGAATATTATCGCATACCCTGTGATACACGCGACCTTAACTACGACAAATTCTTCACCAATGGTAACGAAGAGGTTTCGAAGATTGAGGACTATCACAGCCACAATACCCGTCGCTAGGATGTAGAGGGTATGAAAGAGCTTCTTCTTAAGCTC
>JAGCLL010000072.1 GCA_017647025.1 Alistipes sp.
ATATACTCGCTCAATAGCGGTTGGAAGTTCTTCTATGCGGAGGAGAATTCGAGCGACAACGCTCGTGAGATTGCTCTGCCGCACACTTGGAACCTCGATGCCTTTGTCGGCAATGGTACCTACCTCCAAACCTCGGCGAACTATCAGCGCACACTCTTTGTACCTGCCGAGTGGAAGGGCAAACGATTGTTCCTTCGCTTTCAGGGCGTTCAGAGCGTAGCAGATGTATTCGTAAATGGTCGCCATATAGGTGAGCACTATGGCGGATATACCGCTTTCGCCTTTGAGATTACCGACAAAGTGTCATACGGCTACAACAACACCTTGCTTGTGGCGGTGAGCAACGCTATGCGCAACGATGTTCTACCAACCTCGACCGAGGAGAATCGCTATGGCGGAATCTATCGCGATGTGGAACTTATCGTAACCGACAAGACCACCGTATCGCCCCTCTACTACGGTACAGAGGGCATTATGGTGCATCAGACCGAGGTATCGAAGGAGCGAGTTTCGGGAAGGGTTGATGTGGCTCTGCTCGGCAAGAAGGACTCATCACACAATGTTACTATCGACTTCCTTGCCCCCGATGGCTATGTGTCATTGACCAAGACTGTAAAAGCAAAAATAGACGGCAACCTTCTCACTGTTCCGTTCACAATCGAAAATGCGGAGTTGTGGTCGCTCGGCTCGCCACGCCTCTATACGGTGCGTGTTACGATTGGCGAGGAGGCGGTAGAGGTTAAGACAGGCTTCCGCAAAATTGAGGTTACGGCAGAGAAGAAATTTACGATAAATGGTCGTCGTGTGCGTGTTCGTGGTGTACTGCTCGGACACGACCGTATGCCAAATGGAAATGCAGTGTCGAAGGCGGAGATAAGTTCGGATATCTCACTTGTTCGTGAGTTGGGCGCAAACGCCGTACGCTCGGTGGTGGGACCTCACTCGCAACACCTCTACAACGAGTGCGACCGCCTTGGAATGGTGGCGTGGGTTGATTTTCCGTTTGTTCGTGCGCCATTTTTGAGCGATATACCATACTACTCAACACCTCGCTTCGAGATGAATGGCGTGCAGCAGTTACACGAAATCATCTTGCAGAATATCAACCACCCTTCGGTGGCGATGTGGGGCGTATTCTCGATGTTGCGTGGCAACTCCAAGCCGCAGATGGACTATATCCGCAAACTCAATTCTACCGCCAAGAAACTCGATGCAACCCGCCCTACGGTGGCGATGAGCAACCAGGATGGCGAGATAAACTTTATCACCGACCTTATTGTTTGGCAACAGGCGGTAGGCTGGGAGAGTGGCGAGGTTGCCGACCTCGACTTGTGGCAGGGTGCATTGCGTTCGAATTGGAATCATCTTCGTCAGGCGGTCTGCTATGGCGAGAGTAGCAATGGTGTGCGATTTAGTAGCGCAGCAGCAACCGCAGGCAATGCAGTTGCAGCAAAGGCTCGTCAGCAACGCTTCCACGAGGGTTATTCGCACTTTGTTGATGAGGAGTTGTTCTGGGGCGTGTGGCTCAACTCAATGTTCGATATGGGCTCGGCTCGTTATGTGCGTGGTGTGCGTAATTCGGGCGTTGTAGCGGGCGACCACAAGAGCCGCAAAAACCTCTTTTACCTCTATAAGTCGCAGTGGAATCGCCGTCAGCCAACACTCCATATCACTGACAAGGAGCGCACTATCCGTGCCGAGGAGAAGCAGGTACTGACTGTATATTCATCGCTTGGTCGCCCTGTGCTGACCATAAATGGCGACACCATAGCGTGCGAGAATGTGGCACGCACAATCTATCGCACCGACACTTTGAAGTTGAAGGGTACGAATGCCGTAAAGGTTACGGTGGGGGATAAGGTTGACGAGATGTCGCTTACAATTGGCAACTATCTAAGAGTTGAATAGCCTCACGACCTTCGCACATCAGCAGGTCGAGCATCGAAGCGTTCTCGACAAAAGGGGTGCGATCCATAAACATCTGAAAGTATTGGGGAGAGCAGAATTGGCTCTCTCTTTTTTTGTTTCGCAGGTCTGTGGTCGCCTCGCTCGGCTCGATATAGTGCTCTGAGAAGCGGTGCTTCGGCTCGATGCCGAGGATGTCGAACTCCGCTTGCAGAATTTCACGATTGAGGTCTACGAGGTACTCCCACTCTCGCTCATAAATCGGCTTTATGCGGTCAGCGATATAGTCGAAGTAGGGCGATGAACGATAGGCGGAGAGCATTGCTACCCAATGCTGGTGCTGCCAACGCTTGGAGTTGTCTATGCGAATCTTTTGCATAGGTGTTCGAGGGCGGTTTGCCTTCACGAGTGGCACCGACAAGACCATTCCGCCCGTAGGTGTAACAATCTCGGTGCGGTTGCGCTCCGAGCGCTTCACATAGTTCTCTCCGAGGTCGATAATCGCCTCCTCGCCTGCTTGCAAAAGATTTGCAAAATGCTCCACCGAGCCCCAATATGTTAGTGGTAGTATTACCATAATTCTCAATTCTCAATTAATCCTGCTTTGCAGGCTTTTCCTCCTTCGCACCTCGGCAAAGCGTGCAAGCACCCTCTGCTCTCGGTTTGGCGTCGGTTCTCAATCAGATTGGCTCTTGCCAATCTCCGTTGGCTTTAATCAACTCAATCAGGTGTTCGAGTGCCTCCTCCTGTGGGATATTGCGCTCGACGCACTCCTTACCCTTGTAGAGCGAAATGCGACCTGCGCCTGCACCGACATAGCCATAGTCGGCATCTGCCATCTCGCCAGGACCATTTACGATGCAACCCATAACGCCAATCTTCAACCCTTTGAGGTGCGAGGTGCGAGCCTTGATCTCTGCCAACGCTTGTTCGATATTGTAGAGAGTACGACCGCACGAAGGGCAAGCGATATACTCGGTATGCGAAAATCTTGCTCGTGCTGCCTGCAAAATCACCAACTCGATGTTGTGCAACTCCTCCTCCGCAATCTGTGGTGCATCTATCCACACGCCATCTGCCAAGCCATCGAGCAGAAGTTGTCCCATATCGGCAGCGGTGTGGAGAGCCACCTCCTCGGCAGAGCCTTCGTACTTGCGACGGATAACTACGGGAGCGTTATCCTCGCGATTGAGAATTGCAGCACGCCACTCGGCGGTAGGATTTCCGCTTGTGGCATCGATAACGATATACTCATCGGTAATCTCGCTATGCGCCACAATCGGAGCCGAGGTACGACGACGGTACTCAAACGGAGAGTACTTCTCTGGGTGCTTAACCTGAAATTCGCCATCACGATTTTGGAAATGCTCGACCAACATCTGCGCTACGGGCACTTCGTTTTCGGGTGCTTCGGTGAGCGAAACACGAATTGTGTCGCCCACGCCGTCAGCCAACAATGCTCCAATTCCAACTGCGCTCTTTATTCTGCCTTCGATGCCATTGCCTGCCTCGGTTACGCCGAGGTGGATAGGAAATGCCATACCCTCACGCTCCATCGCCTCGACCAAAAGGCGGTAGGCGTGTACCATAACACGGGTGTTGCTCGACTTCATCGAAACGACCACCTGGTTGAAATTCTCACGCACGCAGATGCGCAAAAACTCCATCGCCGATTCGACCATTCCGGCAGGGGTGTCGCCGAGTCGGTCGATAATATGTTTTGCCAACGAGCCGTGATTGACACCTATGCGGAGCGCCACGCCACGCTTGCGACACTTTGCGATAAGAGCCTCCAACTCGCCTCCGCTGGTGCGGTAGTTGCCGGGGTTGATGCGCACCTTATCGACCGACTCGGCGGCAATAGATGCAATTTCGGGAACAAAGTGAATATCCGCCACAATCGCTGTCGGATAGCCATCTCGGCGTACTCCCGCCACGATGTCGGCAAGTGCTTCGCCCTCCTTCTTACCTTGTGCTGTAAGGCGCACGATGGGTGCTCCCGCATCGGCAATGCGCTCGATTTGTGCCACACTTGCCTCTACATTGGCAGTTGCCGTGTTTGTCATTGATTGCACCGCAATAGGGTGGTTGCCACCTATGATAGTTGCTCCAATTCTAACCTCGTGGCTTGCTCTGCGTATGTATTTTGTTAGATTCATATTGCAAAGATAAAAAAAACTCTTAACTCTCAACTCTTAACTCTCAACTTTTTATTATCTTTGCATTATGGGAAGTATGCTCGATAACTCGATAAAGTTTGTGCAGGGTGTAGGCGAGGTGCGTGCCAAGTTGCTCGAAAAGGAGCTTGGTATCGTTACTATGCGCGATATGCTCTACCACTTCCCATTCCGCTACATCGACCGCTCACGCACCTACAAAGTGCGTGAAGTAACCGAAGATAACGCCTCGGCATATATCCAACTGCGTGTCCGAGTTATAGGCAAATCTTTTGCTGGCGAGGGGCGCAAGCAACGCTTTTCGGTCTATTGTGCCGACGACACGGGGCGTGTGGAGTTGATTTGGTTTAAGGGTATAAAGTGGATAGAGAAGATTATCGAGCCAAACCGTGAATATATCGTCTTTGGTCGCCCTTCGTTCTTCCGAGGCGAGTTCTCAATGATTCACCCCGAAATCGAAGTTGTCGAAAAGGCGCTCTCTCGCAAAGTGGAGAGTGGCTTGCAGGGCATCTACTCCTCGACCGAGAAGGTTTCTACTACGCTTGGCGGAAAGGGACTTTACAATATAGTCTGCTCGTTGTGGGGCGTTGTGCGCAATCATATCAAAGAGTATCTTCCCGAATATATCGTGCGTAAGTATGGCTTGATGTCGCTCGAAGAGGCTCTCTATAATATCCACTTCCCGCAGTCGCCCGAAAAGTTGCGACAGGCGCAATATCGCTTGAAATTTGACGAGTTGTTCGGTATTCAGTTGAACATTCAGGCTCGAAGGTCGGAGCGCACGGGGCGCAGAGATGGCTTCTTCTTCCCGAAGGTGGGCGACAAGTTCAACACCTTCTACCACACGAAGTTGCCATTTGACTTGACCGAAGGTCAGAAGCAGGCGGTGCGTGATATTCGCCAGGATACGGTGTCGGGCATTCAGATGAACAGACTCTTGCAGGGCGATGTGGGTAGCGGTAAGACCGTTGTGGCGTTGTTGTCGATGTTGCTGGCTGGCGACAACGGATTTCAGTCGTGTATGATGGTGCCAACCGAGATTTTGGCACGACAGCACTACGCCTCGATGTCAAAAATGTGTGAGGGTGTGCCGGTACGCATCGCAATTTTGACGGGAACAACCAAGACGAAAGAACGCCGTGAGATTTTGACCGCTTTGGAGGCGGGCGAGATAGATATTTTGGTGGGAACGCACGCCTTGATTGAGGATAGGGTTAAGTTCTCAAACCTGGGACTTGTGATTATTGACGAGCAACACCGCTTTGGCGTGGAGCAGAGGGCGAGATTGTGGACAAAGAATGCGCAACCGCCACATATTCTTGTGATGACCGCTACACCAATTCCTCGAACTTTGGCGATGACCTTGTATGGCGACCTTGATGTGTCGGTTATCAAGGGTTTGCCGCCGGGAAGACAGCCGATAAAGACCTACCACTACTACGAGTCAGGCAGATTGACCTTGCAAAATTTTATGCGTAGCCAGATTGCTCGTGGCCGACAGATTTATGTGGTCTATCCGCTGATTGCCGAGTCAGAGAAGATGGACTACCTCTCCTTGCAGGAGGGTTTTGACGCTATTGTGCGGGATTTTCCGTTGCCGCAGTATAAGGTTGCTGTTTGTCACGGCAAGATGAAACCCGAACTTAAACAGCAGGCGATGGAGGAGTTCAAGAGTGGTCAGGCGCATATCTTGGTCGCTACATCGGTTATAGAGGTTGGTGTTGATGTGCCGAATGCTACGGTGATAGTCATCGAGTCGGCAGAGCGCTTCGGTTTGGCGCAGTTGCATCAGTTGCGAGGTCGTGTAGGTCGTGGCTCGGAGCAGTCATACTGCGTGTTGATGTCCGACGAGAAGTTATCGAAGGAGTCGAGCAAGCGCTTAGAGGCTATGTGTCAGACAACCGATGGATTCGAGTTGGCGGAGTTGGATTTGAAGTTGCGTGGAGCAGGCGATATAAACGGTACGATGCAGAGTGGAGAGGCTTTCGATTTGAAGATTGCCAACCCAACCTACGACAACCAGATTTTGCAGGTAGCACAGGAGTTGGCAATACAACTGTTGGGTGTTGATGTCGAACTTGCTCACCCCGATCACCTCGCTTTGCGTGAGTTGCGAGATAGGTATGCACCAACTCATAAGGGGGATTTCTCGGAGATTTCCTAATACATATATATAATATAATTAGCCCTCAATTGTTTGTAAGTTATGGAGAGAGTTCTTAAAGGCGTGATATTTGTGTTGCTGCTCGTTGTGGGGGTAGCGACCGCTTCGGCGCAACTCTTTCAGGAGGGTGAGGTGCTATATTATCGTGCTGCCTATCGTGCCAAGTTGGTGCCAAATATCGAGGCGGGCGAGGTAACTGTATCGACACGCCTTGATACTCTCAACAGCAAAGAGGTCTATCGTGTTACGGGAAATGGTCGCACATTGCCATTTTTTCGTTGGTTCTTTGATATGAATGACACCTACGATATATGGGTGGATAGGGAGAGTTTGCGTACGCAACGCTTCGAGAGCGATTTGAAGGAGGATAAATATACCTTCCGTAGCCACTATCGCTACGACTGGGACTCGATGAAGGTGCATACTTGGTCGCAGAAGCGACAGAATACGCCACGAGAGAAGACTATGTCGCTCACAGCGGAGAGTATGGATGCCGTATCACTCTATTTCAACCTTCGCTCGGTAGATTTGGAGTCGTTCCGAGAGGGCGAGCATCGTCATCTCGATATGGTTTTGGAGGATACCATTCGCCATCTCCGCTATCGATATATCGGGCGTGAGGAGTTGCGAGTGCCAAAAATGGGACATTTCGACACGATGAAGTTTGCCTGCACAATAGGCTCATCGGAGGAGTTCTCGTTTACGGACGGAACAGAGTTCTTTATCTGGATAACTAACGACGAGAATAAAATCCCTGTGATGTTGGCCTCTCCTGTGCGAGTTGGCGAGATTAGAGCCTATATCCGTCGCTACGAAGGTTTGCGCCACCCGCTAACCAGTAAAATAAAGTAAAAAAGTGTTATGAGAAGAAGCCTAAGAATAGTTTTGACGATATTGGCGTTGTCGCTATCCGCAGCCTCTTTTGGAAAGAGCAAGTTGGGGTATATCGTAGTTACCGACCACATCAAGGCGAAAGAGTGGCGTTCGGGAGATGTTAGCAATGCTTTGCAGCGTATAATCGACGAAAATCCTAATTGCACAATCTTCTTTCCCGATGGAGAGTACAAAATTTCGAATCCGATACTTACATCTGCCAACCCAACAGAGAGCGTGTCGCTCCTGCTCTCGGACTATGCCATAATTCGTGCTAATGAGAGTTGGACCCACGACGAGGCGATGATTCGCTTGGGGGGCAAAGGTAAATCCAACGATATTACAGCAGTATGTAGTCGATATAGCCTCGAAGGAGGTATTATTGATTGCAATGGCGTGGCAAAGGCTATATCAATTGATGGAGGTCGTGAAACAGTTGTAAGAAACTGCACGATTAAGAGAACACTCTTGGGATTGCATATTAAGCGTGGAATAAATAGTGGCTCGTCAGATTGCGATATTGTTGGAGTTAATATCGTGGGTTGTAGTGCCGAGAGTTCGGTAGGCGTTTTGATTGAGGGTTACGATAATACCCTTACAAATATGCGCATTGGTGGCGTTCATACAGGTGTTATCATTAAGTCGGGAGCGAACTGCCTGCGTAATATCCACCCCCTCTTCTTTGGAAAGAATACCAAATATGCTTCGAGTTGCGGATTTGTTGATGAGTGTGGCAATAACTTCTACGACTTCTGTTATAGCGATGAGTTTGCTACCGCTTTTCGTATCACCAAAGGTCGTCATAGCGTCTACTCCAACTGCTACGCCTACTGGTATTCGCATCGAGGAGAGAAACATACAGTGTTCAAGTCGGATGGAGAGTTTAATGCCTTTGTAACAAATCTGGATGTGGGATTTAGCCTGCGTAACAATGTCAAGTACAACAAGGTGTTGGAGTGTGGCGTTGAGGGCGGAAAAGGAGTCTTCGACAACATTCACTTCCACCGTCCGGAACTCGCAAACGACTCTACGCACGAGGCTTATGTGAAATAGATGAGCCGTAAAAAATCGCTCTGATACTAAAATTTATATAAAATCGTTATATTTGTACCATATTTGCATAAACATCTAAATAACTATGGAAGAGAATAGATATGATTACAACCCTGAGGAGGGTTACGATTACGAAAGAGAGGAGAACGAGGCTATCAAGAAGTCGCTTCGAGGCTATCGTGTTGTTATTATCTTGCTTGCTATTATTTTGGCAGGCTTGTCGGTTTTGTACTTCAACCTCAATCGCCAGCAACAGATGGACTATGAGTTGTTGAAGGCTGACCGTGATACAATTCAGAATAACCTCACATCACTCATTACCGAGTATGACGATTTGAAGTATCAGAACGATACTATCGCAGCCCAGTTGGAGAAGGCGAAGGAGATGGTCGAGCAACTCAAATATGAGCGCCGTTTGAACTATAACAAAATTCGTGAATATCAGAAGGAGGTTGGAACTTTGCGTGCTGTGATGAAGAGTTACCTTCGCCAGATTGACTCGCTCAATACCATCAATAAGAAGGTTATTGGCGAGAATGTGTCGTTGCGCAAGGAGATTTCGACAGAGAAACTTCGTGCTGATGTTGCCGAGGAGAAGGCTTCGGAGTTGCAGAATAAGGTTGCACAGGGCTCGGTACTTCGTGCTCGTGACATAACCCTTGTGCCACTCACTGCTAATGATAAGGTTACCTCTCGTGTGAAGAATGCAGCGACTCTCCGTGTCGATTTTACGGTTGGCGCAAACGAGTTGGCAAAGGCTGGCTATCGCCAAATCTACCTCTGCATCACATCGCCTGACGGATATCTACTCTCTACCGATGCAATGCCTACATTCAACTATCAAGGTACAAAGAAGGGGTACTCTGCATCTCGTGAGGTTGATTACCAGAACGAGGATGTCGATGTCAGCATCTTCTATAAGGGTAGTGGCTTTATCCCTGGCACCTACAAGGTTGCAATCTATATGGACGGCAATCTTATCGGTTCTTCGGAATTGGCAGTACGATAAAAATCGTTCTGACTGGCTCTTTTTGCACGAGTCGTCGGACGGCGAAATGCTCATATAGTTCTACTATGCTCCGCTTCCGTCGCCTATCCTCGTACAAAAATAGCCTAATCATTTACGATTTTTGGTGGGGAGGATGAAATTGGTGCGGTGGTCACCGCAAGAAAAAGAAGTTTGATTAAAGCAAAATCCCGTTTTTCGGTAGAAAAACAAAACGCAGTAGCATACTTTACAGCACTCGGAGCAGACATAGTCTGCGACCAAGTCCCCTCCTCGGAGGGGATTTAGGGGAGGGTAGAGTTGTAAATGCGGTGGTACACCGCAAGAAAAAGAGGTTTGATTAAAGCAATAACATAACCATTTAACCAATAACTATATTATGAAAAAGTATGTTTGCACCGTATGTGCGTGGGTGTATGACCCAGCAGTAGGTGATCCGGATAGCGGTATTGCACCGGGAACACCATTTGAGGATATTCCAGAGGATTGGGTTTGTCCTGTTTGTGGAGTAAGCAAGGAGGAGTTTAATCCTATCGGCTAAAACGCATTTGTCGGCGTAAAAAACTATGGTGCAGAAAAATAATTTGCAGTTAGCGTTTGCAATCTGAAAAATTTTCGTACCTTTGCCGCCGATTAACCTATTGTGGGTTAGTGAAAACCATTTATTAACAATTAAAATTTTATAGCATTATGGCTGTTAAAATTCGTTTGGCACGACATGGTAAGAAGGGTTATGCTTTCTATCACATTGTTGTTGCAGATAGCAGAGCGCCACGTGATGGTAAGTTCATCGAGAAGTTGGGTACTTACAACCCAAACACGAAT
>JAGCLL010000073.1 GCA_017647025.1 Alistipes sp.
ACAAAGACTGATGCCGACATCCCTCAGTTCTCAGCAGGTGACACAATCACCGTAACTTATCGTATCATCGAGGGAAGCAAGGAGCGTTTGCAGAGCTTCCGTGGTGTAGTTATCCAGATTAAGGGTACAGGTAAGACCAAGATGTTTACTATCCGTAAGGTTTCGAACGGTGTAGGCGTTGAGCGTATCTTCCCTCTCTACTCACCACACATCGACAAGATCGAGGTTAACAAGTATGGTGTTGTTCGCCGTGCTCGTATCTACTACTTCCGTGAGTTGACTGGTAAGAAGGCTCGCATCAAGGAGCGTCGTTTTGCTGCTCCAAAGGCAGAGTAGTAGCGCTACAAACTACAACAAAAAGGGTGTCTGTATTGAACAGACACCCTATCTTTTTGCTTTTTTTCTTCGAAAAAAGATGTTATCCCGAAAAAAATCTATATCTTTGTAAATTAGAAAGAAAATCTAAACAATATACTATGAGAATTGCACAATTACTTAAATCGACCGACTATGGTACAAAGGTTACCGTTAAGGGTTGGGTGCGTACAAAGCGAGGAAACAAGAATGTGGCATTTTTGGCGTTGAATGACGGCTCGTGTGTTGCAAACATTCAGATTGTTGCCGACCTTGCGAAAATTTCGGAGGAGGAGTTGAAGCCTGTAACTACGGGCGCTTGCGTAGCAGTCGAGGGAACACTTGTAGAGTCGCTTGGCGCAGGTCAGGGAGTTGAGGTTCAGGCAGAGAGCATCGAGGTCTATGGCACTGCCGACCCTGCAACCTATCCGTTGCAGAAGAAGGGACACTCGTTGGAGTTCCTTCGTGAGATTGCATATCTTCGTCCTCGAACCAATACTTTTGGTGCAATTTTGCGTATCCGCCACGCTATGGCTTACGCTATCCACAAGTATTTCAACGATAAGGGCTTCTACTACTTGCACACTCCGTTGATTACCGCTTCGGACTGTGAGGGCGCTGGCGAGATGTTCCAGGTTACTGCAATGGACTTGAACAATCTCCCACGCACAGAGGAGGGGGCAATCGACTTTGCACAGGACTTCTTCGGCAAGCCTTGTAGCCTCACTGTGTCGGGACAGTTGGAGGGTGAGTTGGGTGCTTTGTCTATGGGACAGATTTACACCTTTGGCCCTACTTTCCGTGCCGAGAACTCGAATACTCCACGCCACTTGGCAGAGTTCTGGATGATTGAGCCAGAGGTCGCATTCTTCGACTTGCAGGACAATATGGATATGGCAGAGGATTTCCTCAAATACCTTATCCGCTATGCACTCGACAACTGCAAGGAGGACCTCGAATTTATGAACAAGATGTGGGATAACGAGTTGTTGGAGCGCCTTAACTTCGTTCTCGCAAACGACTTCGTACGCCTCGACTATACCGAGGGTATCGAGATTTTGAAGGCTTCGGGCAAGAAGTTTGAGTTCCCTTGCAATTGGGGTTGCGACTTGCAGTCGGAGCACGAGCGTTACCTCGTGGAGGAGCACTTCAAAAAGCCAGTTATCCTCATCAACTATCCAAAGGATATCAAGGCGTTCTATATGAAGCAGAACGAGGACGGCAAGACTGTTCGTGCTATGGATGTTCTCTTCCCAAAAATCGGCGAGATTATAGGCGGTTCGGAGCGTGAGGCAGACTATGGCAAACTCTCTGCAAGAATTAAGGAGTTGAGCATTCCAGAGAAGGATATGTGGTGGTACCTCGACACTCGTCGTTGGGGTTCAGCACCTCACTCAGGCTTCGGACTCGGTTTCGAGCGTCTTTTGCTCTTCGTAACGGGTATGAGCAACATTCGTGATGTGATTCCGTTCCCGCGAACTCCAAAGAATGCCGAATTCTAAAAATCGTTCTGATTAGTTCTTTTTGCACGAAACTGCGGACAGCAAGATGCTCACATACGCCAAAGTATGCTCCGCTCTTGCTACCTTGTCTCGCACAAAAATAATCTAATCATCTCCGATTTTTGAGTTGCAGAAAATTGTTGTGATAATCTCATCATAAGCAATTTTCGAGATTAAAGGATAAAATAAAAGCTAATGGCCAATGGCTAATGGCTAAAAGCCAAAACAAACCCCTACTTAAAACTTGAACAGACCTATTTGTAAGTTGCAGTAGGGGTTTTTATATAGTATGAAATTATCAAACGCACAACTGCTCTTGCAGCAGCAGAAACTCTCGCCACAGCAGATTCAGATGATTAAACTTCTGGAACTGCCTACCGTTATGCTCGAACAGCGCATAAAGGAGGAGATTGAGGAGAATGTCGTTCTCGAAGAGGAGCACTCTGCCGAGAGCGAGGAGGAGCCTCAGCAAATATCGGTCGAGGAGTATCTGCGTGAAGACGATACACCCGCCTACAAGAGCCGTTTGAACCACTACTCCAAAGACGACCAACCTCGCAGTGTTCAGATTTCGGGTGGTCGCTCGTTGCAGGAGTCGTTGGTGGAGCAGTTGGGTTACAAAAATCTCTCGGAATATGAGATGCAACTTGCGACCTTCCTTGTCGGCAGCATCGATGAAGATGGCTACCTGCGTCGTGATTTGGAGTCGCTTGCTGACGATATAGCCTTCTCGCTTGGCATCGAAACAACGAGTGAGGAGTTGGAGTGGTTACTTTCGATAATACATCGCTTGGAGCCTGTTGGCGTGGGTGCGAGGGATTTGCGAGAGTCGCTTCTTTTGCAGATAGAGTCGCAACCTCTCGACACTCCGGAGCGTGCCTTGGCTCATAAAATTTTGGAATTTCACTTCGAGGAGTTTGTCAAGAAGCACTACGAACGCTTAATAGCACGCCTTGCGGTGTCGGAGGAGGAGTTCCGAGATGCGGTACAGGAGATTCAGCACCTCTCGCCAAAACCCGGAAATCTCTTCTCGGAGGGTGGCTCGGAGGCTGCGCCATATATCATACCCGACTTTTTGTTGGACTATCACGATGGTCAGTTTGACCTCTCGCTAAATTCGTATAATATCCCTGAACTACGCCTTAATCGCCACTATGTCGATATGATTAAGGATATGGCATCTGCAAAGGGAGAGAAGAGCGATAGCGACAAGGAGGCGATACAATTTATAAAGAATAAAATCGACTCGGCAAAGTGGTTTATGTCGGCGATAAAGCAGCGCCACGACACCCTTATGCGTACGATGCAGACTATTCTTGACTATCAGCGAGAGTACTTTAAGGATGGCGATAGTAGCAAACTGCGCCCTATGATTCTCAAAGATATTGCCGATCGCACAGGACTCGATGTATCGACCATATCTCGTGTGGTTAATAGCAAGTATGTGCAGACGCAGTTTGGTATTATCTTGCTGAAATCGCTCTTCTCCGAGGCTATGCAGACGCAGAGTGGCGAGGAGGTGTCGTCCTACGAGGTGAAGAATATCTTGCAGGAGTCCATCGCTGGCGAGAACAAGCGCAAACCACTCACTGACGAACAGTTGATGAATATCCTCAATGACAAAGGCTACTGCATTGCTCGTCGTACGGTGGCAAAATACCGAGAGATGCTCGACATCCCGGTGGCACGCTTACGCAAACAGATATAAAATAAAAAGTTCTATGGTACGCCTCTTTTTGCACGAATCGTCGGTCGTTGAGTTCCTCACATACGCCTAAGTATGCTCCGGACTCACCGCCTTGCTTCGCACAAAAATAGACATACCCTAGAACTTTTTAGGTGCCGGAATGACTATTATTAAAAAAGCTAATGGCCAATGGCTAAAAGCTAAAAGTATAATTTTGAATTTTGCATTTTGAATTCTGCATTCAAATACGATTTGTTGGTTGTCGGTGCCGGATTATTCGGTGCCGTGGTGGCGTATCGTGCCCATAAGGCGGGTAAGCGGGTATTGGTTATTGACCGCCGTAACCATACGGGCGGAAACTGCTACTGCGAAAACCAAGACAACATCTTCGTTCAGAAATATGGAGCGCATATCTTCCATACCTCGAACAAGGCGGTTTGGGACTTCGTAAATCAATTCGTTGAGTTTAAACCGTTTGTCCACTCGCCACTCGCCAACTATAAGGGTGAGATATATCCGTTGCCGTTCAACCTCAACACCTTCGATGCGCTCTGGGGCGTAAAAACAGCCGAGGAGGCAAAGGCAAAGGTGGAGGAGCAACGACTACACCTCGACCACGAGCCTCAAAACCTCGAAGAACAGGCGTTGTCGCTGGTCGGCAAAGATATTTTTGAGCGACTTATAAAAGGCTACACCGAGAAGCAGTGGGGTAGAGCGTGCAAGGAGTTGCCAGCGTGGATAATTCGCCGTCTGCCACTCCGCTTCGAGCGCAACAATAACTACTTCAACGACACCTACCAGGGCATTCCTGTCGGTGGCTATAATCCGCTGATTGATGGACTGTTGGAGGGCGTTGAGGTGCGCCTCAATACCGACTACTTCGACCACCGTGAGGAGTTCGATGCAATAGCCGAAAAGGTGCTTTATACGGGCGAGTTGGATCGCTTCTACGACTACCGCTTTGGCAAGTTGGAGTATCGCTCGTTGCGATTTGAGGAGGAGCGACTCTCGCAAGCCGATTTTCAGGGTGCTGCGGTGGTGAACTACACCGATAGTGAAACCCCTTTCACCCGCATCATCGAGCATAAACACTTCGAGGATAGGGGTGCGGAGCATACTGTAATTACTCGTGAATATCCAATGGAGTGGCACGAGGGTGCAGAGCCGTACTATCCAATCAACGACGAACGCAACACTTCGCTCTATGCCAAATATCGCACACTTGCCGATGCCGAAACGAAGTATTTATTTGGTGGTCGCCTTGCCGACTATCGCTACTACGATATGCATCAGGTTATAGAAATTGCACTAAAATCGTTCTGATGAGTTCTTTTTGCACGAATCATCGGTCGCCAAACTCCTCACATAGGCTTACTATGCTGCGGGTTTGTCGCCTTGCTTCGCACAAAAATAATCTCATCACCTCCGATTTTGAAGAATTGGTGGTGATTATAATAAAAGCGACGAAAAATTTCGTCGCTTTTATTAGTTTTCCGTTATCTATTCTCCGCTACCCACTTGGTGAGTTCTACAAAGTCGGCAACCGACAACTGCTCGGCACGCTTGGTGAAGAATGGATGCTCGGCACCGTGGAAATCGCCAAAGGCAGAACGCAACGAGTTGCGCAACATCTTACGGCGCTGGCCGAACGAAGCCTTCACAACCTTAACAAACAACTGCTCGTCGCAATCGAGCGAGGTGGTGGCATTTCGGCGTAGGCGAATAACCGCACTTTTGACCTTTGGTGGCGGGTTGAATACCTTCTCTGATACGGTAAAGAGGTAGTCGATGTCGTACCACGCTTGCAACAGCACGCTCAATATGCCGTAGGTCTTCGAACCCTCCTTCTCGGCGATGCGCTCGGCAACCTCCTTCTGAATCATTCCCACGCACTCTGGAACGAGGTTGCGATGCTCTATAATCTTGAAAAATATCTGCGAGGAGATGTTGTAGGGGAAGTTTCCGATGACCTTCACACCCTCTGGAAAGTACTCTGCCAAATCCATTTTCAGGAAGTCGCCCTCACGCAAACGAGGTGTGAAATCGGGGTAGTGGGCGTGAAGATAGGCGATACTTTCGGTGTCAATATCAACACCATAGGTAACTATATCCTCACGGCGCAACAGATATTGCGTGAGAACGCCCATACCGCAACCCACCTCCAATACTTTGTCGGGGTTGTCGGTACCTCCGCCCGAGAGCGAATTGCAAATTTTTTGTGCTATGTTCAGGTCAGTCAAAAAGTGCTGACCGAGTGCTTTTTTGGCTCGAACTTGTTCCATAGGGGCAAAGATAATAAAAAGACGAGAGAAATCAAACGCCACAAAGACTTTCTAATGAGATAAATAGTATTGTAGTGGATGTCTGCATACTAATGCCTCAGACGCCTCCAAAGCCCTTTTTTATGATTTTTTAAGAATTTTCACCAAAAAATTTGCAGAATAGAAAATTTGCACTACCTTTGCAGTCGCAAAACCGATTAGGTTGCGCAAATAGGAGGTGCCATAGCTCAGTTGGTAGAGCAAAGGACTATGAACGTTGTTGAGAGGAAGGTGAATCTCTTCACCCTGAATGA
>JAGCLL010000074.1 GCA_017647025.1 Alistipes sp.
ACCCCACGCAAGGGTGCTGACGATATGACTATCGCATTCCTTCACCCAAAATCAACTCAGGGTATCCTTACCGAGTTGTGTGAGAAAAAGTAATCTCACCATTTACGATTTTTGGAATTAGGTATTGAATCTAAATTTTACAAAAAAACAATAAATTTGCTATGAGCGAAATTCAAAACAAAATCAACAAACTCATCGAGAACCGTGAAACGGCTCGTATGGGTGGTGGCGAGAAGGCTATCGCAAAGCAGCACGAGAAGGGTAAGTACACTGCTCGTGAGCGTATTCAGATGTTGCTCGATGAGGGCAGCTTCGAGGAGTTCGATATGTTCGTAACTCACCGTTGCTACGACTTCGGTATGGAGAAGAAGCACACCTTTGGTGATGGCGTAGTAACAGGTTATGGTACTATCGATGGTCGCCTCGTTTATGTATTTGCACAGGACTTCACCGTAACCGCAGGTTCGTTGTCGTTGGCTTTGGCTGACAAGATTTGCAAGGTTATGGATATGGCAATGCGCAACGGCGCACCTTGCATCGGCTTGAACGATTCGGGTGGTGCTCGTATCCAGGAGGGTGTAAATGCTTTGGCAGGATATGCTAACATCTTCCAGCGCAATGTGATGTCTTCGGGTGTTATCCCGCAGATTTCGGCTATCTTTGGCCCATGCGCAGGTGGTGCAGTTTACTCGCCAGCATTGACCGACTTCATCATTATGAAGAAGAACACTTCGAATATGTTCTTGACTGGTCCAAAGGTTGTTAAGACCGTAACCGGTGAGGATGTAACCCAGGAGCAGTTGGGTGGCGCAGTAGTTCACACCACAAAGTCGGGTGTTGCACACTTCGCAGTTGACACCGAGGAGGAGGGTATCGCATTGATTCGCAACCTCATCTCGTATATGCCACAGAACAATATGGAGGATGCTCCATTGGCAATGTGTACTGACAATATCGCTCGCTTGGAGGATTCTCTCAACGAGATTATCCCTGATAATCCTAACCAGGCTTACGATATGTACGAGGTTATCAAGGCTATCGTTGATAATGGTGAGTACTTGGAGTCGCAGGCTTCATACGCTAAGAATATCATCACTTGCTTCGCTCGTTTCAATGGTCAGTCGGTAGGTATCATCGCTAACCAGCCTAAGTTTATGGCAGGTGTGCTCGATATCAACGCATCTCGCAAGGCGGCTCGCTTTGTTCGTTTCTGCGACGCATTCAACATTCCTATCGTAACCCTCGTTGATGTTCCAGGCTTCTTGCCAGGTACAACTCAGGAGTATGGTGGCGTAATCACTCACGGTGCGAAGTTGCTCTTCGCATATTGCGAGGCTACTGTACCAAAGGTAACAGTTACATTGCGTAAGGCTTACGGTGGTGCTTACATCGTGATGTCTTCGAAGCATATCCGTGGCGATATCAACTACGCTTGGCCATCGGCAGAGATTGCTGTTATGGGTGCAAGCGGTGCTGTTGAGGTGTTGCACGCAAAGGCTTTGGCAGAGTTTACCGATGCAGAGGCTAAGGCAAAGTTCGTTGCAGAGAAGGAGCAGGAGTACAAGGATTTGTTCTCGAACCCTTACAACGCTGCTCGTTATGGCTACATCGACGATGTAATCGAGCCACGCAACACTCGTTTCCGTATCATCCGTGCTTTGCAGTCGTTGGCAACCAAGCGTTTGCAGAACCCTGCTCGTAAGCACTCGAACATTCCATTGTAGTCCAAACCCACAAAACAAATTTGAACTATGGATAAATTTGCAAATGTAGGCTGGATAGAGATGCTCTTGATGACGCTTATCGGCTTCGCAGTAGTATTTGTTGTGCTCGTACTTCTCATCTATATTATGCGTGGTATGGGTTGGGCATTTACTCACCAGAAGAAGGCTGAGAAGGTTGCAAAGGCTGCTGCCGCAGGCGTTGCACTCGCCGAAGAGGATCATCACGAAGCAATAAGCGACCAGGAGATTGCCGCTGCAATCATCACTGCGTTGAAACTCTACAAGAGCAACTTGCACGACCAGGAGTCGGAGATGATTACCATCCACCGTATTGCTCGTGCATACTCGCCTTGGAGTTCTAAAATTCACGGATTGACTCAGTTGCCTGAGCGTAAATAATTAAGATTTAAGAAGGAAATGAAAAAGTATTCATTGAAAATCAACGGTAACCCATACGAGGTTAAGATTGAGGATATTAACGAGTCGTCGACTATGGCTCGTGTGACCGTTAACGGCACAAAATACGATGTTGAAATCGAGGGTGGCAAGGCTTCGGCAGTTAAGAAGCCACAGGTTGCTGCTGTTCCACAGGCTGCTACCAGCATCTCGGTAACTCCACAGACTCCTATCGCTACCAAGCCTGCTGCTGCACCGGCTGCTGCTTCGGGCTTGAAGGTTACTTGCCCACTTCCAGGTACAGTTCTCTCTATCAATGTTAAGGAGGGCGACACTGTGGCTGCAGGTCAGACTGTAGTAGTTTTGGAGGCTATGAAGATGGAGAACAATATCGACGCAGAGCGTGGCGGTGTTGTTAAGCAGGTGCTTGTTTCGGCAGGTGCAACTGTAATGGAGGGTGATGTTTTACTTGTTATTGAGTAACGATTATGATTACACTCTTGCAGTCTAACTTTATTCTCGACTCGCTCAACGACTTCGTGAGTCAGTCGGGAATCGGACTCTTCTTTGCTCCGGGTGGCTGGAAGATGGCAGTGATGATTGGTCTTGCCTGCTTCCTCCTCTGGCTCGCTATCAAGAAGCAGTTCGAGCCGCTTTTGTTGCTCCCTATCGCATTCGGTATGTTGCTTACCAACCTTCCGGGTGCCGAGATGTTCCACTCGGAGTTCTTCGCAGGTGGTCATGTGCATTGGGAGCATTTTGCTCACGGTGAGGCTGGTCTTTTGGACATTCTCTACCTCGGAGTTAAACTTGGTATCTACCCTTGCTTGATATTTATTGGTGTAGGTGCGATGACCGACTTCGGTCCACTCATCGCTAACCCTAAGAGTTTCCTTTTGGGTGCTGCTGCACAGTTGGGTATCTTCGCAACATTTATCGGTGCATACGCTTTGGGCTTTGCTCCAAACGAGTGTGGTTCGATTGGTATTATTGGTGGTGCTGATGGCCCTACCTCAATCTTCCTCACCGCTCGTCTTGCACCAGAGTTGCTCGGCCCTATCGCTATCGCAGCATACTCGTATATGGCTCTCGTACCAGTGATTCAGCCACCAATTATGCGTGCGCTTACTACCGAGAAGGAGCGTGTTATCAAGATGCAGCAGTTGCGTCAGGTGTCGAAGACCGAGAAGATTCTCTTCCCTGTTATCATCACCATCGTTATTGCGTTGCTTCTCCCATCGGCTGCTCCACTTGTTGGTTGCTTGATGCTCGGTAACTTGATGAAGGAGTGCGGTGTTGTTGACCGTCTTGCAAAGACCGTTCAGAACGAGTTGATGAATATCGTGGTTATCTTCCTCGGTATCTCGGTTGGTGCTACTGCTACCGGTGATTCGTTCCTCAATGTGAAGACTATCTTCATCCTCTGCCTTGGTATCCTCGCATTTAGTGGCGGTACAGCAGGTGGTGTCCTCCTTGCAAAACTTATGAATGTATTTGCGAAGGAGGGTAACAAGATCAATCCGCTTATCGGTTCGGCAGGTGTATCGGCAGTGCCAATGGCTGCTCGTGTATCGCAGACCGTAGGCCAGGAGTACGACCGTTCGAACTTCCTCCTTATGCACGCTATGGGACCAAATGTAGCGGGTGTAGTAGGTTCGGCAGTTGCGGCAGGTATCTTGCTTGCCTTCTTGGGATAAAAAATCGTTCTGATTGGCTCTTTTTGAGTCGCTCTTCAATAGCCCGATTGCTCACATACGCTTAGTATGCTGCGCATCGGGCTTTTCGTTTGCCTCAAAAATAGCCTAATCATTTACGATTTTTGGTAGGTGTACTCATCTCTGGTTTTGAATGATTGTTGCGTTACAACTGCCTCCTTAAAAGCAATTTTGGGTTGCGTTGCATTTCATCTTTCTATTTGATTTTATTGATTTTGTGAGCCTTGTAATCATCTGCTTTCCCCCACCACCGATTCGAACGGCGGCAGAAGCCGAGAGCAGAGCAAGCAAAGATGGGAGCGGAGGCGTACAACGAAGTTGTAAGTGTTGGGTGGATAGGCGAAAAGGGGATTTATTTACTTTTCGACTATACACACAAGACTTATCATTGCATAGCAATTCGCCTACGCTCATATCGCAGCGCAGACAACTCTGCCGAGGCGCAACAAGCTGAACGAATCCTGGTAGCCCAAAACGAAAAATAGACGACTCAAAAGTCGTCTATTTGAAGTTGGGCTACCAGGATTCGAACCTAGAATGACAGGACCAGAATCTGTAGTGTTACCATTACA
>JAGCLL010000075.1 GCA_017647025.1 Alistipes sp.
CGTCGCCAACCTTAACCTCCATTTTAATCTCGGCAGTGCCTGGACCTACCGCTACTACTTTACCCGCTGCTGGCTTCTCCTTTGCCGAGTCGGGAATAATCAAACCGCTTGCCGTAGTTGTCTCGGCAGGGTTGGGGAGTACAAGTACTCTGTCTGAAAGTGGTTTTACTGTCATAATTGTTTAGTTTAATTTGTTATATAGTATCAATCTTTATGCCGTTATTTGAGATAATCTTCGAAATAGTCAGTTACCTTCTGCATCAGATGCACACGCCATTTGCCACGCACATTGTGTTTCGAGCGAGGGTATGGGAAGTAATCTACCGGTACGCCATTGTCGATGCAAGCATCCACGAACGATAGCGAGTGTTGCCATACCACCACATCATCTATCGCTCCCTGGCAAATCAACAACTTGCCTTTTAAGTTCTTGGCTTGCGGAATGAGCGATGTCGCTGCGAAACCCTCAGGGTTTGTCTTTTCGTTTTCCATATATCGCTCACCATACATCACCTCGTACCACTTCCAGTCGATTACAGGACCACCTGCAACGCCAACCTTGAACACTTCGGGGTAGTGCGTCATAAGCGAGATAGTCATAAATCCGCCATACGACCAACCGTGAACACCTACACGCTCTCGGTCTGCCCACTTGTGCGAAAGCAGCCACTGCAAACCTGCCATCTGGTCATCCATCTCCGCCTTTCCGCATTGGCGGTGGATAGCCTTTTCGTATTCAGCACCTTGGTTGAGTGTGCCACGATTATCCATCACAAAAACGACATATCCTCGTTGTGCCATATACATCTCCCAGCGACGCAACTGCGCTTGGAACGAGTTGGTTACCATCTGCGAGTGTGGACCACCATATACATATAGTATTACGGGGTATCTCTTGTTCTCGTCGAAGTCCAAAGGCTTAATGAGGCGGTAGTGGTTGTCATACTTGCCACAAGCCGACTTTACCGAGCCGAGTTCGATAGTGGAGTAGTTATAATCTTTTGCAGGGTTGTCGGCACGGAACACCTCACGATAGATTTTACCATCGGTAGAGCCTACTGCCACAACTCGTGGCACATTCAACGATGAGTAGTTATCCGAGAAGTACTTGCAGTCTGACGAAAGGGTGCAAGTGTGCCAACCCTCGCCCTTGGTGAGTTGCTTTGCCTTGCCGTTGCGCAACGAAATGCTGAATAGGTGTCGCTCAATAGGCGAAACCTCTGCCGAGTAGTAGAGTACAGTCTTGTCGCTGTGTGCCACATACACAACATCGGCATCGACCTTTGTGAGTCGCTCGGTTGTGCCTTTCGAGAGAGTATGAATATACAAATTCTTAAATCCGTCACGGTTGTCTGTGGTGTAGATAAATCGGTCATCGTCAATAAATCGGATAGGGTTTTGAGGCTCTACCCAGCGAGAGTTCTGCTCGGTCAAAATGGTCTTGATGAAAGCACCTGTCTTGGCACAATAGGCGTTCAGGTGCATCTCCTTCTGCGCACGATTTAAGACCTGCACATAGATTCTCTTCGAGTCGGGCGACCACGAGAGGTTTGTGAGGTATCGCTCCTCGTCGAAGTCGGTTACATTCAAATAGATAACCTTTTGAGTCGCTACATCGTAAACTCCTACCGATACTCGCTCCGAAGCCATACCGTTCATCGGGTACTTAATCTCTACGAGCGAGCCTGTGCGGGAGGTGATGTCGAGTAGTGGGAAGGTTGTAACCTTCGACTCATCTTTCTGATAGAAAGCCAATAATGAGTTGCCGGGCGATGGGAACAGACCTCCGCTGATGCCAAACTCGTTGCGCGAAACCGATTGACCGCAGACAATGTTCCTGTCGGCAAAGTCGGTTACTTTATGCTCTTTGCCTTCGCCATCGTACCACACCACATTATTCCCCTTTACGCTCGCCTTGTTGCGGAATGGGTTGGGCATACCGATGAGAATTGGCTTGCTTGACAGCAACTTTCCGGTGCGGATGTCGTACTGTTCAATGTTACCGCCGTTATTGTGTTCGTAGATTGCCGAGTTCTCCTTATTGAAGCGAATGTCGTAGTTCTGCGGTACGAGGTTACGATTGAGAACTGCATCCTCCATAGTAAGGAGTTTGCGCTCCTCGCCCGAGGCGATAAAAGCCACGCAAAGTGCAACTATAAGTATGAGTTTTCTCATTTAGAAGAGATATTTTTCGGTTTTAACTCTATTTACCAATACTTCGATGTCGTTCCACGCCTCCTCGCCGAGAGTTGGTCCGACAACCTCTATAACCTTACCTGCGGTGATGGCGCCGATGGTGCCACACTGACGCAACGACAACCCCTCGCACAAGCCATACATAAAGCCGGCAGCGTAGAAGTCGCCCGCACCCGTAGTATCTACGCGCTTTGCAGCCGCCATAATGCCTATGTGGATAACCTCGCCCTTATGCTTGATAAGAGCACCCTTGGTGCCGATTTTTACGATTACGAGGTCGCACATCTCCGAGATATATTGCAAGGCGTTGATAGGCTCAGCCTCGCCCGAAAATACTCGTGCCTCGTCCTCGTTGGCAAATACGATGTCGATATATTTTGCCACAATCGAGCGCAAAAACTCCAAGTTCTCCTCCACGACATTGAAACTTGCCAAGTCGATAGCCACTTGCAAACCACACTCCTTGGCGGTGCGAATGGCTGTTTCTATGAGCGAGTGCTCCTGTACGAGATAACCCTCGATGTAGAGGCAGTCGTAACCCTCGAAAATCGCTGGTGAAATATCCTCGGCGTGCATTTCTGCTGCCGCACCGAGGTAGGTGAGCATTGTGCGCTCGCCATCGGGCGAAACCAACGAAATACACTTGCCCGAAGGGTTGTCGCCACGGAAAATTTTGCCCTCGATGCCGAGGTTGTGTAGAGCCTGCTCAAATCTATCGCCCGTGTTGTCGTGGCCTACCTTGCCGATGAAGCCTACCTCCGAGCCAAGTCGTGCCATTGCGCGAATGGTGTTGTCGGCAGAGCCTCCGAGCGATAGCGAGTGGGGTAGTCCTGCCACCTCCTTCGAAATATGCGACTGCAACTCGCTGTTTACTAACGACATCGAGCCTCGCGCTATGTTGTGCTTATGCAAAACATCTTCATTGCGAAGGTTTACCAAAACATCAGTTAGAGCGTTACCAATACCGATTACTCTCTTCATCTATCTTGACTTGATTTATATTAAATTGATAAAATTTTTACCAACTCTATATTCTCCTTGTTTACTTGTTTGGTGCGACCAAGAGCCTTGGAGAAAGGAACATATACCATCTCCATATCACGAATACCCACCATTACATTGCGTTGTCCGTCCTTCAATGCGGCGATTGCTGCTGCGCCAAGTCGAGATGCCAGGATGCGGTCTGCGGCAGTAGGTGAGCCTCCTCGCTGCAAGTGTCCGAGAATGGTTACACGGGCATCATACTGCGGAAACTCCTTCTTGACACGCTCTGCCAACCCCATTGCTCCGCCCGTTGCAGGGTTCTCGGCAACGAGTACGATAGCCGAGTTCTTGCTCTTGCGGAAACCGTTGTCAATAAGGTTTTTCAACTGGTCGGTCTCAGTCTCCATCTCAGGAATGATTGCCGCCTCCGAGCCAGATGCAATTGCTCCATTCAAGGCAAGATAGCCAGCCGTATTGCCCATAACCTCCATAAAGAACAATCGCTCGTGCGAGGTTGCTGTATCACGCAACTTATCGACTGCCTCCATAATGGTGTTGAGGGCTGTGTCGTAGCCTATTGTTGAGTCGGTACCCGAAAGGTCGTTGTCGATAGTACCAGGCAGAGCCACGATAGGCACATCGAACTCACGAGCAAGTGCTTGTGCGCCAGTGATTGTTCCATCGCCTCCAATTACCACCAAGGCATCTA
>JAGCLL010000076.1 GCA_017647025.1 Alistipes sp.
CATCTTGTCAGCAATGATTGCGTCAGCCCCCGACGAGATGTAGTAACCACCACTTGCAGCATACGAGCCCATAGAAACGATTACAGGCTTCTCCTTGCGGAGCAACTCCACCTCGCGCCAGATAACATCGCTTGCCAAAGCGCTACCGCCAGGAGAGTTTACACGGAATACAACCGCCTTGATATCCTTATCCTTGCGAGCCTTCTTCAACACCTCTACAAGGTTTGCGCTGTAAACATTGTCGTCCTCGCCTGCGCCATCGTAGATAGAGCCTTCGGCATAGACTATACCCACTGCCGGAGCGCCAAACTTCGGTAAAACAGGAGCCAAAGTCATATAGTCGCCCAACGAGATGATGTTGTACTCGCCATCTATGCCCTTCTCAACACCATACTCGGCAAACTTGTCGTTCATCTCGTCCTCGTAGATAAGAGCATCAACCAAGCCGTGCTTCAAAGCATCCTCAGGCTGTGTAACCTCCAACTTATCGGCAAGTTGCATCAACTTCTTAGCATCGAGTTTTCGGCTCTCGGCAATGGTGCCAACCAACACACCCCACATATCATCGACCAAGGTCTGCATCTGCGCCTTATTCTCCTTCGACATCTCCTTGCGGATATATGGCTCGACGGCACTCTTATACTTACATACGGTTGGGCGGATAGCCTCGGCATTCAGACCGAGTTTGTCGAGCGCACCCTTGAAGAAGATAGAGGTCTGCGCCATACCTGCCCACGAGAAGCCTCCCTCTGGGTGGAGGTAGATCTTATCAGCCACCGAGGCGAGATACATTGTGCCCTGCGAATAGCCCTCGTTGTAGGCAACAACGAACTTACCGCTCTGCTTGAAGTCGATAAGCGCCGAGCGAATTTCCTCCATAGCACCAGTGGTAATGCCACCTGCACCCGTAAAGTTGAGGTAGATACCCTTAATGCGCTCGTCGCCCTTTGCAGCCTCGATACTCTGCAACACTTTCAACAGATGTGTTGTCTTTGCCATTGTCATAGTGTTGTAGTCAAAGCCCGCCATCGGGTTTTTGGTTGGAGCCTCGGTTATATTCTCGGCAAAATCAATCTTAACGATAGTCTGCGGGGTGATAACAGCCTCGGTTGTCTGCCCCATCGAGCCTGCCATACTTGCAAAAATCACAATGCACAAGACCCACGACACCACCATGCCCACAACCATAGCGAGCAGGGTAGCCAGAAACACCTTAAAAAATTTCATAGTCCTCAAATTTTTAAGTTAAAAAACATTTTCTCACTACAAAGATATAAAAAATGGCGCAGAGTGTAACATTGTGTCGAAAAAATATCTATATTTGCAACAGCAAAGGTTCGCAACTACTCGCTTTTGGGGGTTGCGATGAAAAGGGAATCGGGTGAGAAGCCCGGACAGTCCTCGCTGCTGTGTTTCCGCCACGCATTTTTGTGTGGTTATTACTGCCGAAAATCTTTGCCACTGACCTCAAATAGGTTGGGAAGGCATCGGCAATGGATAAGTCAGAAGACCTGCCTCTGCATTTAAGGAATTTTTACCTGCGGCGGACGGGTTAAAAATCATCGGGACTTATCCTTATTATTAGAGTAGGTATCTGAACGATTTTCTATCGGCATTGGGCGTAATCGTCTTTTGTTTTTGGTTTCGCACAGGAGGTATTCCATTGTGCGATGTGACGCTTTTTACCCAATTTATGTTAAACAACTAAAAACAAAAAAGACGATGAAAAAGATTTTCTTGATTCTTGCGCTTGGCGCAATGGTGGCTTCGTGTACGCCCGACAACAGTGGCGGCAACGAAGGTGATGGCAAGAACCGAGTAACCCTGACCTTCGAGGGCGACTATTGGAACTCGCTTATTGACAATGCACAGTACAATGGCGATCTGCTCTACAAGCAGGAGGGCTATTCGTGGTACGACGAGGCAACCGACCTCTCGCATAGTGTAAATGGTGGCAAATATGGCTCATACTACTATATGGGTGGTATGGCGGTATCGAATTTCTACTCTACAGACTATTCGACGGCCAAAACCTTTATGGAGCAACTCACCGTCTATGCCGAGGGCGCTCATTCGGGCTCGAACTGCATTGTAAGCAATGGTTACCACTCTTCGTGGTCGGCAATGGGTTATGGCGACTGCCCCGTCCTCGAATTTAAGAGCGCTGCGGCATATGTCGAGAGTGCTTGGGTGGCAAATACTTGTTACTCATACTCATCGGCTATTGGGGGGCTGAACGACCAAACTCCCGCTTTGACCTCAGAGCAGTCGGTTTGGGTGCGAGCAACGGGCTATACCCTCGATGCAGAGGGCAACGAGGTCGAGGGTTCATCGCTCGATTTTTACCTCTATAAAGCAGGTAAAGCGGCTTTTGAGGGGTGGTCGAAGTGGAATTTGTCGGCTCTCGGCAAGGTAAACAAGATTAAGTTTGATGTGCAGTGGAATGGCGAAGGCGGAGCCGATAACTTCCTGCATCCTGCCTACTTTGCGCTCGACGACATCACCGTAGTAAAGGAGTAATTCGCCTAAAAAGAATTTAGTTTAGGGAGAGAGGGATGGGAACCCTCGGAGAGGCTGAGCAATCAGCCTCTTTTTTTTTGCGATGGCGCTTGTGGTATCGCATTCTCATTACCCCCCCCCTATCTGCCGGGTACGATTTTTCGTACCTGCGTGTTGTGTGTGGCGTAAAAGTGATTCTGTCTGTTTGGTGCGTCTAATTCAGGAAAAAGACTATACCCACAAAGTGGCAAAGTACTGCCAAGTTGATTAGCAGATGCCATACAAGATGATGATAGCGAAAACCCTTCTTGGCGTAGAAAATAGCACCCAAAGTGTAGAATATGCCACCAGCGCCAATTAGCGCAAGAAGTGGGGTAGAGGCTTGTCGCCAAAAGAGAGGGAAAAAGATGACAATCATCCAACCCATTATAAGGTAAATAGTTAGGCTAATTGATGGAATCGAACGCTTCGACAACGACTTGTAGAATATGCCAAATAACACCATAACCCACTGAATAACAACGATTAACAACCCTTGCCAGCCTCCAATTACGCAGAGTGCTATGGGGGTATAAGAGCCAGCAATGGCGAAGTAAATCATTATGTGGTCGAGGATGTGGAACACCGCCTTGTGTTTCGAGTCGGGCTGCATCGAGTGGTAGAGAGTCGAGCAGAGGAACATCAAAAATAGGCTAATAACAAAGACCGACACGCCGACACTTGCGAGTACGGGTTGCGAAGGGTTATGCAGGTATGCCCAAACCGCCGAAAAGGGTAGTGCGAACAACATCAGAACGGTCATTACACCGTGCGAAACGGAGTTCGCAACCTCCTCACCAAAGGTGGGGATATAGAGTAGTTTCGCTAATTTCTTTTTCATTTTTTATACTTTTTACCGTGGCAAAAATATAAAAAACAAATCTAAAACCCAAAGTTCTTTTTTTTGCTCTTTATTCGGAGTCCTCTTCACCGTCGTCGTGAAGGATATTCGCTGTCAGAAAATAGAGTACTGGAATACCAATGCGCAGTAAAGACTCGCCACCATATTGCGTAACAATAACAGCGTCTTTATACTCTGCTGACTCAACCCACGCCAACGGAATGCGCCTCGAAATATCTCCCTCGCAAATTGCCACTCCGCAAGAGTGAATATCCATTTTGCGTAGTACGCCAACGAGTTTTTCTGCCCGAATACCACCCGCTGCAGCTGTTTTTGCAGTAAAAACATTGCGGGATACGATATTTGCAACGCTCTGCTCGCCATATCGCTCTACTATCCATTTCAGCACCCTCTCTCGCCCCTCTTTGTCAAACTCCAACTCCAAAGCGGGAAGGCCTTGCTTGTGGTTAATATAATCATAAAACGCCTCTCCAAATTCGGCAAGCCGATTCTGCGTTATGCCAAGAGTGTAGAGAAGAAGCGAACTTTTCGCAAAACCTCTATCTTTTCCCATCTTTGCTCCCAAATTTCGTGCAGCGGATACTATTTCGTGCCACATAAGTACAAGCGGTGCGTAGCGATGGCTGTTTATAATTCTCAACTCCGCTTTCAACCTTTCTTTTATTCCTGCCGACAATGGTTTTCCGTAACGCTCGTATGCCCCTTCAAAGGCGAGTCGAGCGAGGTATTCTACCTCATCAATACCCTCCGGCAGAGTGGGGGTTGGAATATGTGGCTCGTCGTTGATAGAGTAGTGTTCAACTTTGTTGAAAATCTCGATGGTACTCTCCAATGCCTCGGGAATATCTCCAAACAATTCGTTCATTTCGGCTGTGGTTTTGAGCCACTCCTGCTTCGAGAATATTAGGCGGTTTTGGTCGTCTGCCTTTTTGCCCCAATTTATGCAGAGTAGCGTGTCTTGCACCTCGGCATCCTCCTCGTTTACGAAGTGAGCATCGTTGGCGCAGACGAGCTTTATGCCGAGTTTTTTGGCAATCTTGTGCAGTTGAGAGTTTGCCTTTTCCTCCAACTTGTAGGTCTCGTGATTTGCACGCTCTGTTGTTGCTTTGTGTCGCTGAAGTTCGAGGTAATAATCCTCGCCAAAGATGCTCTGATACCACTTTGCCGCCTTTTCTGCCTCGTTGAGACATCCGTTGAGGATGTGCTGTGCCACCTCGCCACCAATGCAAGCTGAGCAACAAATCAAACCTTCGTGGTAGCGCTCCAAGTCGGCCTTGTCGGTGCGAGGGCGACCATAATAACCCTCCAACCACGAGTTCGAAACAATCTTCACGAGGTTGCGGTAACCCGTTGCGTTCTTCGCCAAAAGGATAAGGTGGTGACCACCCCAGTCATCTCGCTCATCTTGCTTATCTTTGCCTCGGCGAGCCACATAGACCTCGCAACCAATGATGGGTTTGAACGATGTGCCGAGTTCTCGATTTCGACTCTCGACAAACTCCACAAACTCCCTCACGCCGAACATATTAGCGTGGTCGGTGATAGCCATACCTGGCATACCGTCTGCTATGGACTTGTCTACAAGTTGCGAAATCTTACCAATTCCATCCAACAACGAATACTCGGTGTGAGTGTGGAGATGCACAAAGGGGCGCAGAGCATTCGTTTCGCTCCGCTTTACAGTAGTTTTTTTCATATATGTTGTTGTTTTTAGTTTCAATTTTGCGGGCTTTGCAATCAAAAAAAGCAAGCCCTGCGCAAAATCACTGCGCACCAACTAAAAACATCAACTATTTATATAGATTTGCAATTTTGGATGCCCTATCTTTTACTCGTTCGCGCAGCTCTTGAGGCTCCAATACCTCGACATTCTCGCCCATAGCCAAAATCTGTGTGGTGAGTTCGGGCGTAAGGCGGAGATAGTAGCGAAAATCGCTATACTCGTTGGATGTGGCGATCTCCTCCTCTTGCGAGTGGTGGAGTGGTAGTGTGCGCAGATATTCGCGTTGAACATCCCTGACACGAATTTTTACAAGTTGCAGAGCTTCGTTATCATCTACATATATACCGACAGTGCCGGCGTAGTAGTTCTTTGCATCGAAATCGTCGGGCAAGACGAACACCTCGTCGGTCATATCCATCGAGAGCGTGCGATCAAGGGCTATATTTATGATTCTACCACCCTCGCTTGCTCGACCTACCACATACCAGCGACGGTTGTAAATCTTCATCGCATAGGGGCGAAAATGTAGGGTTTTAGGCTCTTTGCCGAATTGGCGATAGTCGATGCTGAGAATTCGGTTCTGCTGCATCGCCTTGACCACCGTTTCGAGATGCTCTACTCCACCCGGCACCCCTTCAAAGAGTATGCGCTCCTCCATATTTGCACCGGCCTGGATAAGATTTGCCACCGAGAACGATTCGAGCAACCAGCGACAAGCTCGACTACACTTAAACCTATCGGCATCCTCGATATAGTAGACATTAGAGGAGGCGTTATAGTTGATGTTTATGGCAAAAAGATCTTCGATTGCATCTCGGTGCATCTGGAAGGTGCGTCGAGGCAACGGCTTGTTGTCGCCCAAGCCACTGTTCTGCCAGAGGGTGCTTATCTCTTTGAGTGACAACTCTTTGTGTTGCAACAGAGTGTTGAGCAACCACACATAGCGGTTAATAACATTGCTTGCCATAATCAAAAATTTTTCACTTTTTTTACAAATATACGAATAGGTGCGCAATAATGTTGCACACCCTTGCCATATATTTGAGATAAACGATAAAAAATTTGTAACGAATATGAAGACAAAC
>JAGCLL010000077.1 GCA_017647025.1 Alistipes sp.
GCCTGCCGAAATACAGGACGCAGATTTATCGGAATAGAGATTCAAAGAGACATATTTCAAACCGCATTAAAGCGAATAACAGATGAACAGTACCCAGGAGATCTGGGTGGACATTAAAAATTATGAAGGGTGTTATCAAATCAGTAACAAAGGTCGTGTCAAGAGCCTCGAAAGGGAGGTTGTTTCGGGCGGCATTACACGCACGCAGCCCGAGCGCATACTAACGCATTGGTGTGGCAAGACATCGCTCTATGATTGCGTGAGATTATACAAGAACGGCAACGGAGAGAAGTTCTCCGTGCACCGCATTGTGGCAGCACATTTCCTCGATGATTGGGATCCTGAATTGGAGGTAAACCATATCGACGGCAATCGCTACAACAATGCTGTGGAGAACCTTGAGATGTGTACTCATCAGCGCAATATGGAGCACGCCATAGCCAATGACCTCAAAAAGGACTATGGAGAGAAAAGTAGTAATGCAAAACTTACCAACGCACAGGCAGAGCGAATACGCGAACGCTACTATGCAGGTGGCGTAACGCAGTTGGAACTAGCCATTGAGTATGGTGTATCGCACCAGACTGTAAGCTGTATTGTGCGACATAAAAAGTATTACAGATGAAAGTAACCAGTGTAAAAAGAAGACGAGCAACAGCCCCGATGAAGGTGATTGACTCGTTCGTGGATAAGGGACTCGTCGAGGGTGGGCACGCCTCGCTCCCCGATATCGATGTCGATTATGCATCGGACCGCCGTCAGGAGATGAAGGACTACCTCGAGCAGCGATACAATGTCGGTGGTCGTCAACGTGTATTCTCGGCAGGAACATTCACAACGCTGAAACTTAAAGCGGCACTCAAAGATGTGGCGCGAGTACACCGTGTGCCTCACGGTACAGTAAACTATATAACGGCGATGCTCGATGATGGTGCCGACTGGACAGGACTTTTCAAGATAGCCGTTACCAACCGCAAGGTCTACGATTTTATACAGACCTATCCCGAAGTGATTGAAGATGTACGAGTGCTGCTCGGTCAGCCAAAGGCGGCATCTGTGCACGCCTCGGCAATTATCGTTACCCCCGAAAAGCGTGATGGCAAGGAGGCAGACTGTTTCGACTTCCTACCCATACGCAAGATGGACGGAGCGTTGGTATCTGAGTTTGATGGATACTCTGTCGATGAGATTGGACTGCTCAAAGAGGATGTGCTGGCAACGAAAGAGTTGGCAAAGCTAAGTGCCACCATTAACCTCGTAAATGAGCATTACAACCAGCAACTGACCATAGAGAAGATAACAAGCGAGATGCTCGATGATGAGAAGACCTATCGGATACTCTCCGAGGGCAATACGCAGAATGTCTTTCAGTTCTCCTCGCCGGGCATCACACGCTTCATTCAGGATGTACAGCCCAACTGCATAGAGGATCTGATTGCCATAAATGCACTCTTCCGACCTGCTACACTCGATATCGGGGCAACCGATGACTATGTCCGTTACCGCCGAGGCGATGTGGCTCCGGTCTACAACTTCGGTTGCTATGAGGCAACGAAGAATACCTACGGCATTATGGTCTATCAGGAGCAGTTTATGTCGGTGGCTCATACGCTCGGAGGCTTTGATCTCGGCAAGACCGACTACCTGCGTAAGGCTATCGGTAAAAAGAAAGCCGACCTTATGGCCTCACTCAAAAACGACTTCATCGCAGGTGCAATTAAGAATGGTTGCCCACCTTATGAAGCCGAAGAGATATGGGGCAAGATAGAGACTGCGGGTAAATACTCCTTCAACCGCTCACACGCTGCA
>JAGCLL010000078.1 GCA_017647025.1 Alistipes sp.
AGAATATGCTCGAAACAGCAGGTCTTACTATTGACCACCTCGAATATGCCGAGGATATGGCTACGAACTATGTCTTGGCGGAGTTTGTCGATGGCGTTGAGGTGTTGGAAGATAGCCTTGCTGTGCGTACCGAGATGGGAAATGGCGTGGTGTTGCGTGTGGGTGTTGCACCCAACGATGTAACAGCCGTGCCTCAGGTGCTTGGTCGTTCACTGTTTGAGGCGAAGAGCCGACTTTGGGAGTCGGGTTTGAATATCGGCGAGATAGAGTTTGACGAGGGTATGCCGGCATTGGAGCGCAACCGTGCAAAGGTCTATAAGCAGTCGATGTTGCCGAGTGCCGAGGCGGCGTATGGAGAGTATGTGTCGTTGCGCTTGACGCTCGATGCGGCATTGGTTGATAGTATGATTGTCGAGGAGGAACGTCGTGTAGCCGAGGAGTTGCGCTTGAAGATGGAGGCGGACTCTATCGCCAAGGCGGAGCAAAGATTGCTCGACTCTATTGCCAATGCACAGAAGGCGCAGAAGCAGAGCGCACCACAAACCGAAGATAACTTCTTCTTTTAATTGACATTTATGGCAGACGAGAGATATTTAGACGAAGAGTTTGATGATGTAGATGCGCTCGACTTCGAAGGCGATGACGAGGAGTGTGGTGTAGGCGTTATGCCACGCAAGTTTCTCTCCGACCAGCAACCCGACGAGAATGGTTTGTACGAGCACTACGCCATAACTGTCGATAAGGGGCAGTCGATGATGCGTCTGGATAAGTATCTCACCACGCATATCGAAAACTGCTCTCGAAACCGCATACAGAATGCCATAGACGATGGCGGTGTCTTCGTGAACGAGAAACCGCAGAAAGCATCGTACAAGATTAAACCTTACGACAAAATTTCGATGCGCTTGGCATTTCCTCGCTACGAGGTTACACTCACACCTGAGGATATTCCAATCGACATTATGTACGAGGACGACGATGTTATCGTAGTGAACAAGGAGGCAGGTATGTGCGTACACCCTGGACACGGAAACTACTGCGGAACGCTGGTCAATGCCCTCACTTTCCACTTGAAGGATAACCCAATGTTCCAGCAGGGCAACGAGCGTGCAGGCTTGGTGCATCGTATCGATAAGAACACTTCGGGTATCTTGGTTGTGGGCAAGAACGAGCAGGCTTGTCAGCACCTCTCGCACCAATTCTTCCTCCACTCCACGCAACGACGCTATATTGCGCTTGTGTGGGGTAACTTGGCAGATGACGAGGGAACTATCACAGGACACATAGGTCGCAACCCGAAGAATCGCCATCAGATGTATGTCTTTGCCGATGGCTCGGAGGGTAAGCACGCCGTTACGCACTATAAGGTGCTGAAACGCTACGGATATGTAACTTTGGTTGAGTGCCGTCTCGAAACGGGACGAACGCACCAGATTCGTGTTCATATGCAGTATATCGGCCACCCGCTCTTTAATGATGAACGATATGGTGGCGACAAGATATTGAAGGGTACGACCTTCTCGAAGTATAAGCAGTTTATTGAAAATTGCTTTGAGACAATGCCTCGCCACGCTCTCCACGCACGATTGCTCGGCTTCGAGCACCCAAAGACAGGCGAGTATAAGGAGTTTACTCTTGGCTTGCCGAAGGATTTCGAGGCGGTCTTGGCGAAGTGGGACAACTACTCGAAGTCGGCAAACGATTGCGCCGATAAAGATGGCATTTAATGACATGCGGGCTTTTAGCCCTGAATGACATTTAATGACAATCGCAGTCTAACGACTGCTGAATGACAGGCGCTTTGCCATTAAGTGAGTCTTGGCGAACGAATGTCATTCGTTGCCATTCAGCGACCAAAAGGAGCGCATGCTATTTTACTGCGCTAAAAATCTAAAGATAGCCTGTCTAACAATGTTAAACAGGCTATCTCTTTTTTGAATAAGAGATTGCTACTCCTCTTCAAATTCGTATTCTGCACCCCATCCGAACTTACTCCAATCACCATATGAGAAATAGGCACGCCCGTCACCCAAATAGATGTACTCATTGCCGACTATAACTTTTATTCCCTCAAACCACTCTCCGCCTTTATCTCTGGAGGTTGTATCCCAAATGCAATTGGTAGTATTGGTGTAATTAAGACCATTGCTACAATATAAAGCAGCCACTGCTTCTCCTCTCCTAGTGCTATCATCTACTGTGAGAACAGCATCGCCACCCTCTTTAATAGTCACTGTGACTTTGACATCAGTATTCAAATAATTGAATGTATAAGTGCCATAAAAATCATCTTTATCATCTCCACAAGTTGTGCACATGGTGAAACATAAAACGATAAGTGTGATAAGACCGGCAATGGCCTTCAAAGTGCTATTGTTTTCCATAGTTTTCTTCATTTTTTTAGTTGTGTAATAAAAAAAGTCCGTTTTGCAGATAAATACCTCTCTTGGAACAAGACAA
>JAGCLL010000079.1 GCA_017647025.1 Alistipes sp.
AAGAGTTCTGCATCGTACTCGGCTGGGAGTTTGGTGCAGAGTCTTTTCTCCACAAACTCGGCAACCTCCGCAAGGTTTGCTGAGCCCTCGCCCAACGCCTTCAAGTGAGCAAATGCTTCTGCTTGGAGGTTGAGCAACACGCCTGCCAACGCCTTCTTGTAACGAATGGTATCGCCACGCAGAGCATCGGTTGTTACATTGTCGATATTCTTCACGAAGATTACATCCGCCTCGATGTCGTTCAAGTTCGAAAGCAACGCTCCGTGTCCCGCAGGGCGGAACAACAACTTACCCTCGTCGGTGAGGAATGGGGTGTTATCAGGGTTTACTGCAATAGTATCGGTTGAAGGCTTCTGCTCCGAGAAGGAAATGTCGTACTTGATGCCGAACTTCGACTCGTAGTGCGCTACACGCTCATTGAGCAACGCTTTGAATGCCGCCTTATGCTCTGGTGATACGGTGAAGTGCAGGCGAGAGATACCCTTCGATGCAGCGTACTGTGCGCCCTCCATCAAGTGCTCCTCGATAGCCTTGCGGGCGCCCTCCTCATAGTTATGGAAGGTGACTAAACCCTTCGGTTTCGAGCCGTAGTTCAAGCCCTCCTTTATGATTGCCGAAACAACTGCCTTGTCGTCTGCAAAATCTACGCCCGTAGCCTTTAACTCTTCGTAGAAGGCAAACTTTTCGATATTCTGCAAGAGAGTGTCGATGCCCTTGCCACGCTTGTCGTCGTTCACAAACTCGAACAACTCCTTGAACATACGGGTTGCTGCACCCGATGCAGGCACGAACTTTACAACTTCGAGTTGCTCTGCTACCTTGTCATAGAGTTTTATGGCATTGTTGCACTCCTCCTCCGAGAGGATGGTAATACCATCTTCGGGCGATGCCGCCTTTACAACTTCGAGCGATGGAAAACCACTCTTGAATGCCTCGATTTGAGCCTCGACTTGTGCTACTGTCAAGCCGTGAGCCTCGATTTCGTTAATCTGTTTCTCGTTGAACATACTATTGTTGTTTTTGCCTATTATCCCCTCGGCTTTGGCTTCTCGATGCGAAGTTTCTGACCAGGGCGAATAACAGTTGAGTTTAATTTGTTCCACTTCATAATCTCCTTGACCGTACAGCGATTGCGCTTGGCAATAAGACCAAGGTTGTCGCCACTGCGCACGGTGTAGAAGTAGCCCACACCTTCGGCTCTCTTCTTCTCCAAGTTAGCAGGGTTGATATACTCCTTTAAGTATAGAGAATCCTTGCTGTAAATCTCCTTCTCGTTCTCAATAAACTCGCTGGTGTAGCGTGTTGGAAGTCGCAACGAGTAGGTCTTCTTGGTTGCAGGAATAATATCCAACTTATATTGCGGATTTAGATCGCGCAGCGTCTCGATAGGTATATTCAATACCGATGCCACCTGTCCGAGGTGCATCACTCGGTTAATCATAACCGTATCGGTAGAGATATGGTCGGGTAGGGCTGTGGGTTTAATATCGTGAGCCTTGTGGTAGGTATAGGAGTATGCCGCAGCAATATATTTAGGCACATATCCTCGTGTCTCTCGTGGTAGGAAGTCGTAGATGTCCCAAAAGGTTTTGCAACTCTCTCCTGCACGGGCAAGGGCTCGATTTACATTTCCAGGACCGCAGTTGTAGGCGGCAATAGCGAGAGTCCAGTCGCCATATATTTTATATAGATAGGCGAGGAACTTGCACGCTGCACGAGTAGATTTCAGCACATCGCATCGCTCATCAACCAACGAGTTAATCTCCAAACCAAGATTTTTGCCAGTTGCTGGCATAAACTGCCATAAGCCCACTGCGCCCATACGAGAGGTGGCACGAATGGAGAGGTTCGACTCAATTATTGGCAGGTAGCGCAACTCTAATGGCAGACCAGCCGCCGCCAACTCCTCCTCGATAATAGGGAAGTAGTACTGCGAAAGTGCTAATACATTGCGCAGAGGACTCCAACGACCGTTGAGGTACTGGTTTATAAAGTTTCGCACGATGTAGTTGTATGGCAACTGCACGGGTGAGACCATCTCCAAGAGTCGTTGCTTGTAGAGCGTGTCGATAGGTTGCAAAGGTGTTGTATCCTCCTCGGCATAGAGCCCAAAGAAGTGCTTCTGACTCTGTTCCTGATGTAGTTGCACCCACGCCTCTACCAACGAATCAATCTCGGCAGGGGTGTGAGCAAGGTTGAGCATACCAAACTTTGGCGTAGGTTGAGGTTTAACCCTTATGGTGTCGGTTACAACCACACGCACAGTGTCGTATACGGGTATAATTACAGTTTTTATCTCCTCTCTTTTTCGCTTTGCGGCAATGGTGAGTTGCGGTATGCACAGGGCGAAGAGAGCGAGCAAAAGAGTTGTTCGTTTCAGCATAGTGTTAGAATGTAAATCCAAGATTCATTCCTACGGTAGCACCTCCTCCGCTGTATGGCGCCATTCGGTTGTAGGAGTATCCGATTACTGGCGATAGACTGACGCTCAAATCCTTCGAGATGTCGTAATCACGCAAGTGCGCATCGACATGAGCATCAACAATTTGCAACAAGTAGAGTCCAGCCGTCAGGATTATACACAAATCTCGGTTACGGCGGTAACTGTTACGCAAGTTTTTGAGGAATGTAGCCGAGTAGCGTCCGCCAAACTCATCTTGTGAGCCATTAGGGTAGAGTTCGGGTGCAGCGTCATAATCGGCCTTCAAACGATAAGCCTTCTTAAATCGTTGATAGCCTCGGTTGTTCCAGTCAATACAGTAGATAGTTGTGGCAAAACCGCCCACAACGATAGGAACTCGCCAATAACTCTTGTTGTAAATCTGACCAGCACCTGGGCAAATCATTGCAAGTGTTGTGGCTTTGTTCACGCTCGAAACCTCCGTTGTGGAGTATTTTAAGACGGTGTCGCCAATAAAGTAGAGGTACGAGGCGATGGTAGTTACCATAAAGACATTCTTTATGGTGTTGTACTTCATCATCTCACTCTGTACAGCGTTCAACTCTGGTGTTCGAAGTAGACTCTGGTCGGTCATTGCATCGAATTTGTTTTTCAGAGGCTTGTATTGACTATTGCCCCACAAACACAATCCGAGAGATGTACCTACCGTACCATATAGTATCGGGAGTTTCCAATACTGCTTGTTGTAAATCTGTCCAAAGCCTGGCAATACAGCCGAGGTGATGCAGACCTTGCGTAACGACATAGAGTCGCTAATGAATGGGGTGCGATTTTCTCGTTTTTCAAGTCGCTGACGCTGACGCTCGGTGAGGGTTGTGTCCTTTGCCAGCGAGTCGAGAGCAAGGCTATCACGCAGTGGCTCGTTGAAGATTTTTCGACGAATTGAGTCGGGGAGGTGTCTGCGCACACTCTCTGTAACCTTTGCGAGTGAGTCGGGCGTGAGTTGTTGCAGTTCATTTACCAGTTTAGCGATGCGGGTTGAATCCATCTTCATTCGCTCCAACGAGTCGGGCTTATAGATTTGACCGCTTCGGATAATGGTGCGCTCGCTTCGTGTACCACGAGCAAAGGGGTTGATTTGAGCCGAAACCGAGAATGAAAGGCAGACGAAGAGCAGTGCAAGCAGAGATTTTAATACCCTGCCTGAAAACAACAATCTTGTATGTAACCCCTTAATTCTCAATTTCTATTGGAGTTTATTAAATCTCTTGATAAACTTTTCGATGTCGGCATCTGACGAAAAATCGATGACAATTTTTCCTCCACCATTCTTGCCACGCTTGATTGCGATGTCCTGCGAGAAGAACTTTTCGAGTTGCTCCACCAAACGGGTGTAAGACTCTGGATACTCCTCGTCAGTTGTAGGGGTAGCCACTTTGACCTTTTTCTCCGAGGTGTTGCGTACTAACTCTTCGAGTTGGCGTACCGAGAGGTTATTCTTAACGCACTTTTTGAGCAACGACAACTGCTTTGTCTTGCTCTCAATTGCTGCAATAGCCTTGGCGTGTCCCATCGAGATGATGCCACCCTTAATGGCAAACTGCACCTCGTCTGGAAGATTTAATAAGCGGAGGTAGTTGGCTACGGTTGAACGCTTCTTGCCAAGTCGCTCTGCCAATGCCTCCTGGGTTAAACCACACTCTTCAACAAGGCGCTGCATACCGAGCGAAATCTCAATGGCATTCAAATCCTCACGCTGAATGTTCTCTACGAGAGCCATTGCGTGGAGTGTTGTATCATCAACCTCACGAATATATGCAGGGATAGCCTCCAAACCGGCTCTCTGCGATGCACGCCAACGGCGCTCACCGCTGATGATGATGTACTTGTCGCCGCTGCGCTTTACGGTGATAGGCTGAATAAGTCCCAACTGACGGATAGACTCTGCCAACTCTTCGAGCGCCTCCTCGTCAAACTCGGTGCGAGGCTGTGTAGGATTTGGGATAATATCCGAGAGGTTAATCTCGGTCATCTCCTCCATAGGCTTCGCCTTAACATCTATGTTGCCGCCGAATAGTGCGTCTAATCCTCTTCCTAATCCCTTTTGCTGTTTCATTATTTTGTCTTTTTTCTGTTTCTCTTCAAGAACTCCTTTGCCAAGAGGAGGTAGTTTACTGCTCCGCTTGCCGAAGCATCGTAGAGCATCACAGGCTTGCCGTGCGACGGAGCCTCACCCAAGCGAATGTTGCGCTGGATAACGGTGTCGTAGGCGAGTGCTCCGAAGTGCTCACGCACCTCGTTTGCTACCTGATTGTTGAGTCGGTTGCGCATATACATAGTGAGTAAGAAACCCTCGATTTCGAGCGATGGGTTGAGGTTACTCTTGACAATTTTGATGGTGTTGAGCAATTTGCTCAATCCCTCCAATGCCAAGTACTCGCACTGTACTGGAATAAGCACCGAGTCGGCTGCGGTAAGGATATTTACGGTTGTAAAACCGAGCGATGGCGAGCAGTCGATAAAGATGTAGTCGAACTCCTCACGCACGCTGTCGATGATGCGCTTTACGACATGGTGGCTGTTCTCCATATTAGGGAGTTCTGTGTCGGCAGCAACGAGGTTGATGCTCGAAGGCAATACCCACAAATTTTTGACATCTTCGCTGTGCAACATCACCTCTTTGGCACTTCGCTCGCCAATGATACACTCGTAGATGCCCTCTGCGTTGATGTCGAAACCTAAACCAGAGGTAGCATTTGCCTGTGGATCGGCATCGATAAGAAGTACCTTCTTACCCAACAATGCGATTGATGCCGAGAGGTTTATGGCTGTGGTGGTCTTGCCTACGCCGCCCTTTTGGTTCGCTAATGCGACTACTTTACCCATATCGTAAAAACTCTTTGTTACGGTTATTATTAAATAATAATCGGGCAAATTTAGTGATTTTAATTTGATTTCCCCAAATAAAGTTTCCCTTTTGTGCTAAAAATGCTTAACTTCGCACTCACAAACTACAAAAAAGAGGATGGAGAATACAAATAACAACAGTTTTTTGAAGAGAGTATTTCCTCAATGGTGGGATATACTTGTTATGTTGCTACTCTTTGCCACTTCACAGGCGGTGTCGGGTATGCTATTGCAGTTGTTCGGCGTTGAAGCACCTACCACTTCGGAGATTGATGCAGTCGATGTCGAAACATATATGAAAGAGCAGGGTGCGCTTGGCCGTTATACCGCCTTTGTACACCTCTTTTCGTTCCTCTTTTCGATAGGAGTACTCTGGTTATATGCTCGCATTCGAGGCGGTAAGAGAGTTATTCGCATTCGCCACAAAGCCTCTGGCTTTAATCCGAGTGTGGTTTTGGTAGGCGTAATGTGGCTTATGGCGTCGCAGATAGTTCTCGAACCGTTGTTGGAACTATTGCCAGCAGATGATGGACACGGCATAGGTCGAGGTATGTGGGCGGCATTTACGGCTATTGTGTCGGCTCCGATTTTGGAGGAGTTGCTGTGTCGAGGAGTGCTCTTTGAAGTGCTTAATATAAGATGGGGCGTAAAGGTGTCGATATTGGTCTCTTCGCTCTTCTTTGGATTGCTCCATTTGAGTCCAGCCAATGCTATTGTAGCGCTCATAGCAGGATTTATCTTTGGTGCGTTGTATGTTCGCACCTCCTCACTCTATGTTACTATTATTATCCACGCCATAAATAACGCTCTTGCCTTTGCTTTGATAAGTTTTGGAATTGACGATATGTCGTTTGCCGAGATGTTGGGCAATGGAGTGATATATTATGTGGTTTACGCCCTCTCGGCGCTCCTCTTTGTAGGGGCTTCGGTTGAGGCGTGGATGACGGTGTTGAGAGCGAATAAAAAACTTGGATAGCAGATGAAAAAACGAGTATTTCTGACAGGTGTAACTGGCGTTATGGGCTCGGCAGGTCTTGCAGAGTTGTTCGCCAAGCGCAATCAATTTGACATCACGGTGTTGGTGCGCGATACCAAGCGTAATCGTGCAAAATTGGCAAAATATGGCGATGAAATTCGTGTTGTTTGGGGCGATTTGATGTGCTATGACGATGTTCTAAATGCGACATCGGGAGCGGACTATGTTCTGCATGTCGGTGGTATGGTTTCACCGAGTGCAGACTATAAACCAAAGAGCGTTTTGAGGGTTAATGTTACGGCTGCCGAGAATATCGTTAAAGCCGTTAAGGCTCAACCAAATAGCGATGCGATAAAGGTGGTCTACATCGGTAGCGTGGCGCAGACTGGTGACCGCCGAGAACCTCTTCATTGGGGTAGAACGGGCGATCCTATTTTCCCTTCAATGTTCGATTATTATGCCATCTCGAAATGTCGTGCAGAGCGCATTTTTTCCGAGTCGGGCTTGAAACATTGGGTTAGCCTTCGACAGTCGGGTATTCTCTATCCGGCAATCCTCAAAAATATGGATCCTATAATGTTCCATGTGCCTATTCGTGGCGTGTTGGAGTGGGCTACGGTTGAGGACTCTGGTCGTCTGCTTGCAAATGTGTGTGGAGAGGGTGTTCCAGAGGAGTTCTGGTGTAAGTTCTACAATATAGGCAGTGGTGCGGAGTATCGCTTGACAAACTACGATTTTGAGCGTTATCTGCTCAAATCCATTAACTGCCCAGCGCCCGAAAAAATTTTCGATGTTAAGTGGTTTGCAACGCACAATTTTCACGGTCAGTACTATCTCGATTCCGACAAGTTGGAGGAGTATCTGCATTTCCGTGCAAATATCCCTGTTGAGGAGTACTTTGCGCAGATGTCAAACACTCTGCCGAAGTTCTATAAGTTGGCAAAAATAGCCCCTGCGTTTGCTATAAAGCCGTTTATGCGAATGATTGCGAGCGATAAAGTCTTTGGAACGCTTGGTTGGCTCAAATCTAATAACGAGGAGCGCATAAAGGCCTATTTTGGCTCTCGTGAGGAGCGAGAGAAGATTGGCTCGTGGGCAGAGATGTGCGATATTCACCTCGCCGGCGAGAAGGAGGCAGAAAGACTTTCGCACGGTTATGATGAGAGTAAGCCTTTGTCGGAGTTGAGCATCGAGGATATGCGTCAAGCGGCAGAGTTTAGAGGAGGAAAATGCCTCTCCGAAACGATGGTTAAGGGCGATTTGTCAACAAAGTTGGAGTGGGAGTGTGCCTTCGGACATCGCTTCTCGGCATCGCCAGCACTGGTTCTGCTCGGAGGTCATTGGTGCGACGAGTGCCTGTCAGCACCTTGGAATTTCGATGAACAGGCAAAGCGAAATCCATTCCTTGCACAAGTGTGGAATAAGATGCGCCCAAAGGGCGATGATTGGCAGGTGTATGGCACCGCCACGCCAGAGGACTACAAATAGAGTGTTTAGAGAGTCCAGAGAATTTAGGGAGTTTCGCAATTACTGCTAAATTCCCTAAATTCTTTTTATTGCCCCCCCCCTGCGACCTCTTTTCTTACAATAAAATTGTAATTCTGTCGTTTTATTCCCGAAAAATTACTACCTTTGTCGCTTGTATGCGTAGAATTTTCGAAATAGCAGTAGGTGTGATGGCTCTCCTGGTTGTGTGGGGGTGCAACTCTTGGTCGGGCTTTAAGGCTGATGATGAGATGGTTGCACGAGTTGGCACAACCTATCTCTATCGTTCGGAGTTGGCTGTTCTGATGCCAAGTGGTATTGCTACGCAAGATAGCGTAAGTTACTCGAAAGCCTTTATCGAAAAGTGGATTGTGGAGCAGTTGAAGCAACAGGAGGCTGAAAAACTATTCTCACATTCGGAGAAGGATATTGACCGACTCGTAGAGGAGTATCGTCGTTCTTTGTTGGTGCATCGCATAGACCGCCACTACCTCGAATCGGAGCCCTGCTTGGAGATTACAGACAAGGATATTGCAACCTACTACAACGCTCATAAATCGGATTTCCGCATCTCGCAGCCAATGGTGAAGGGCGAAATTTTTGCAATGGACGAGAAGTTCCGTCATCGTGAGCAGTTGTTGAAGTGGTTTAACTCGTCAAAGGCGGAGCATCGAGAAGATTTTGTGGAGTTGTGCCGTAAGAATAACCTCCTTCATCTCCAATTCGACGAGTGGGTGTCTTTCTCGGATTATTTGAGCAATCTCCCACTGTTGCGAACATCCAAGCACGATGGCTTGCTCGACAGTCGCAAGTTGCAGAGGATACACCACAACAAAACTTACTACTACTTCCGCATAAAGAGTGTCTTGAAGGTGGGTGATACAATGCCACTCGAAATGGCAAAAGAGAATATACGACAGATTTTGATTAATCGTCATCGTGCAGATGTAATACATCGCCACGAGGAGCGCATTATGAACAATGCTATCTCCTCTGGTCACGCACGAATTTATGGCGAGAATAAATAGTTGATATGAAAAAAATTGCATCAATAGCGCTTTTCCTCTGCTTTATATCTGCAATGGTTGTGGCGCAAAAGAGATTTGTAATGCTCGATAGAGTGGTTGCCGTAGTTGGTAACTCCTCCATCAGTTACTCGGATGTTCAGCAGACTGCAAAGATGATTTTGGAGCAGCGTCGTGCTGATGGCTACACTTCGGATCGCTCGCCACAGAGTGAGGCACTCGAAGATTTGATGTTGCAGAAGTTGCTCTACAACCAAGCCTTGCTCGACTCGGTGGAGATTAATCAGGCTGATGTGATGCAGCGTGTGGAGCAGCAGGTGCAGTCGATGATTGATAGAGAGGGCTCGATTACAGCCTTGGAGAAGAAGTCGCATATGGCAATCTTCCACATTCGTGATCAGGTGCGTCGCCAAATCGAGGAGCAGACCTATGCCCAGGCGATGCAGCAGACCATTGTCAATAAGACCAAAATTGTCCCAGGCGAGGTTGAGCGTTTCTACAACTCCATAGACAAAGATAGCCTTCCGATAATTGCCGAGCAGTATCAGTATGCACACATTACGATGTTCCCGAAGAATATGAAGGAGGCGAAGTTGCGTACTCGTGAGCGCCTTATCGAGATGCGTGAGCGTATCGTAACGGGCAAGACTCGTTTTGCAACTTTGGCTCGTATGTATTCGGTTGATGGCTCGGCCATTCAGGGCGGTGAGTTGGAGCCTGCTCCATTGGCAGGTTTTGTGAAGTCGTTTGCCGATGCATTGGCGGAGTTGAAGCCCGGTCAGGTGTCGGAGGTTGTGGAGTCGGAGTTCGGCTTTCACCTTATCCAACTTATCGATAAGAAGGGACAACTCTATCACTGTCGCCATATCCTGCTCCGCCCGACCTACACTATTGACGAGATTGTTGCGCCGATGCGTGAGTTGGATAGCCTTGTTAAGTTGATAAAGTCCGACTCTCTATCGTTCGAGGAGGCGGCACGCAAGCACTCTGATGATAAGCACTCGAAGCAGAATGGTGGAGTGGTAACCAATCACGACCTTTTGGAGCGCTACTCGGCATACGATGCGAAACTTACGGCTACGAAGTTCTTGAAGGAGGACTTTGGTGCAATGGGCGGAAAGAGCATAGACGATTATAATGCTATCCGTCGTTTGAAGGAGGGAGAGATGTCGGCACCATACCGTTCTACCGATATGATGGGCAACGAGTTGGTTAAGGTTGTCAAGTTGTTGAAGGTCATACCTGCACACAACGCCTCGCTCGAAGAGGATTATCTGCGCTTGGAGCAGATAGCACTCTCTCGTAAGCAGGAACGAGAGTTTGTTGAGTGGCTCAATAAGAAGATAGCCTCGATGTATATCTACATCGTGCCAGAGTTCCGTGATAGCGATTTTAGTAACAAGAATTGGGTAAAGTATAGCAAGTAGCGGTGAAGAGGAGAGTTGTTGCCATATTCGTGTCGCTCGTGGCTTTGGCGAGTTTGGTCTTTGCGGGAAGCAATGGCCTGCCTGCTATGTCTGCTATGCCGTCGCAACAACGAGAGGAGCGTCCTTCAATATCGGGAAATAGACCAAAGCGTGATTATGTTGATATGAAGTCCGACGAGGGTTGGCAGATGGATTATCAGGGGCGCAAAATTATGGTTGTGGTGGGCAACTTTGCAGCACATCACAACGGTACGGTTATCACAGCGGATAGTGCAGTGCGCTACTCGGAGCGCCATATCGAATGCTTCGGAAATGTCTTGATAAATCGAGGCTCAACCTATGTCTATGGCGATCGTGCCGACTACAATGGCGATACCAACGAGGCAAAGGTCTACTCGAAGATTGTGAAGGTGGTGGATGGAGATGCAACGCTCTTTACCTACAACTTCTCGTTCAATACCCAGACAAATATCGGCTACTATTCGGGTGGTGGCGTGTTGATTAGTGGTGAGAATATGCTCGAATCGGATAGGGGATACCTCTACTCCGATAGCCACGAGATTGTTTGCGTGGAGCGAGTGCAGATGCGCAACAATGACTACGAGATGAAGGGCGACTCGGTGGTTTACAACACTGAAACCAACTTTGCGCAGTTCTTCACCCGTACCAACATTTGGAACAAGAACAAAGAGGGTGAGGACGACTATCTCTACACCGATAGAGGCTCATACGATAAGGCTACGCAACTCTATAAACTCACCAAGCACGGTTATATCCTTACGGCTGATCAGGAGTTGTTCTGTGATAGTCTTGACTACTATCGTGATAGCAACTATGTCGTTCTCAAACGAAATATACAGATTGATGATCGCTCGCAGAAGTTGCTGATTTTTGGCGACTGGGGCGAGTATTGGAAGGAGCCGGGCAATGTATTTATTACCCGCAATCCGTCGCTTATTAGTTACGACACAACCCAGAGCGATTCGGTATTTATTAGTTCCGATTCGATGTGGGTGTATACGCACTATCCTATCCGTGAGAAGATAGAGAAGGCTCGTCGTGATTCGTTGGAGCAGGCAGCCAAGTTGGCGACTGCCGATACTGTGAAGCAAGAGGCGAAGCGTGAACTTCCTGCAAGTGGTGGCGGAATGCAACCTTCGAAGGGGTCGAAAGAGCATAAGGCGCAGCGAGATTTCGGAGCACTTAAAGAGGCGAGATCAAAGGCTATGCAGGATAAGGCGAATAAGATGTCGTCCGATGCGAAGAGGTCACCTTTGGCGCAAAATAGGGCTAAATCCGATAGTGTAGCAGTTACCAATAAGGGCGCAGATAGTGTGAAGGTTACACAAGACACCACTGCTGTGAAGCCATTGTCGAAGTCGGAGTTGCGACGAGCAATGATTGATTCGCTGGCAAGTGATACAACCAAATATGGAATGCGCCTTCGTGCTAAACTCCTAAAAGAGGAGAGTGCTGAGGTTAATAAGGCGGTTAAGGCTGCGGCGAAGGAGATGCAGCGCAAGCGTGAAGCGGAGCGAGCAGTTGTTCTTGCCGAGCGCAAGGTATTGTATGCGAAGTTGCTGGGCGAGGCAAAGGTGCGTGATGCCGAGCGTAAGCGTATTGAGCAGGAGATTGCCAAGCGTATTAAGGATAGTCTGAAATTGGCAAAGAGGTTGGCTGTCGATTCGCTTAAAATCGATAGTTTGAAACTTGATAGTGTCAAACTCGACACTCTGAAACTCGATAGTCTAAAACGGGATAGTGTCAAGGTTGATAGTGTCAAACTCGATAGTATGAGGGTTGATAGCGTTAAAGCAGACTCCATAAAGAGAGATAGTGTCAAACTCGACAGTGTCAAGGTGGATAGTTTGGCAAAGGATAGTGTGGCGGTAGACTCGCTTGCGAAGTTTGATACGATGACAGTCAAGCAGGTGAAGGCGTACTTCAAGGCTATATACGATGCCGAGAAGGCGGAGGAGGAGCGTATTAAGCAAGACTCACTCGATGCCAAACTCGATCGCATCGGTTTGGCTCGTCAGGCAAAGCGTGTGGAGCAGTATCGCAAGTGGGCAATCCGAGATTCCATCTACAACGCCAAGGCGGAGGAGCGTGCGTTTGAGCAGTTGCGTCGCAAGTTGTTGCGTCAGGAGCGTAGGGGTATCTATATTCAGATGGCAGATTCGGCAACTCTTGCCAAGGTCGATTCGATATTGTTGGCGGAGTTTGGCCCTCTCGATACGATTGTTAATCATCGCCTCGATTCGCTGATTGAGATTCTCTATCCGAAACCTGTTGCATCGCCTACGGCAATCGCAAAGGCGGAGGCCGAGAATATAGATTCGCTCTATCGTGAGATTTTTGCATATCGTCGTGTTAAGATGTTCCGCAAGGATGCACAGTCGGTATGCGATTCGATGACGATGACCACGATAGATTCAGTTATCCACCTCTATAAGTTACCAGTGCTGTGGAATGGCAATAACCAGATAACCTCGGAGGTTATGCACATCATAACTCGTGATGGGGCGATAGCGCAGGCCGACTTTGAGGGTAAGCCTCTCACCGCTTCGGAACTCGATACAGCGCACTACAACCAAGTTACGGGTAAGCAGATGACTGCTCTGTTCCGTGATAATCAGATATATCGTAACGATGTAAATGGTAATGTGCAGACCATATACTATATGCAGGAGGACGATTCGCCAGAGATTACGCTTATGGCCTATATCGAGGCTGGTGATATGACTTCGTATATCGAAAATCAGCAAGTTGTGGGTATTACCTATCGAGGTAATCCTACCTACACATTCTACCCGATGGATAAAATTCCAGAGACGCAACCAACCAAGTTGCAGGGCTTCAAGTGGGAGGCCTCACGCCGACCAACGCAGGATAGTGTATTTACTCGTGTGATAGAGCCTTCGCAGCGCATCGAAAGACGAGCATTGATGCGACCTCTCTTCCCGATAAATGCTATTTTGCAACAGCGCAAAGCGGACTATATCCGTCGTCGTGAATGGCGAGATAGAACGGATACTCTCTCGTATGAAACAATAGAGTGGCTCGAATCGTTAAAGTCCTTCTAAATGAGTGATAATTTTACTTTATGGTTTTATAGAGAGATTTTATATTATTAAAGTAGGAAAAAGGTGGGAGATTTCCCACTTTTTTTGTATATTTGCGCCCAGAATAAAAGAGAAAATTAAAATAGGTTAATTATGGAGATGAATCAGCAGTTTAAGGGTGGTCTTTGGCAGAGCAAAATTGATGTCTCTGACTTTGTACAGACCAACATCACTCCGTACTACGGAGATGCTTCGTTCTTGGTAGGTCCATCGGAGCGCACAAAGAAGGTTTGGAATAAGTGTCTCGAAGCACTCGAAGAGGAGCGTGCTAATGGTGGTGTTCGCTCACTCGATAATAAGACAGTTTCGACAATCACATCGCATAAGGCGGGCTATATCGACCAGGAGAATGAACTTATCGTAGGTTTGCAGACTGACGAGTTGTTGAAGCGTGCGATTAAGCCTTTTGGTGGTATCAATGTTGTGGCTCGTGCTTGTAAGGAGCAGGGCGTTGATGTAGACGAGAAGGTTAAGGATATATTCACTCACTACCGTAAGACTCACAACGATGGTGTGTTCGATGTTTACACCGAGGAGATTCGTTCGTTCCGTTCGTTGGGCTTCCTCACCGGTTTGCCTGATAACTATGCTCGTGGTCGTATAATTGGTGACTACCGTCGTTTGGCTCTCTATGGTATCAACCGCTTGATTGAGGCGAAGCAGGAGGATATGAAGACTCTTCTTTCGCCAATGACCGATGCTACAATCCGTCTTCGTGAGGAGGTGGCAGACCAGATTAAGGCGTTGAAGGATATGCTCGTTATGGGCGAGTACTATGGCTTGGATTTGAGTCGCCCTGCAACATCGGCACAGGAGGCAGTGCAGTGGGTATATATGGCCTACCTCGCAGCTGTCAAGGAGCAGGATGGTGCTGCAATGTCGCTCGGTAATGTATCGTCGTTCCTCGACATCTACATCCAGTATGACCTCGACAAGGGCAATATCACCGAGGAGTTTGCACAGGAGTTGATTGACCAGTTCGTAATCAAGTTGCGTATGGTTCGCCACCTCCGTATGCAGTCGTACAACGACATCTTCGCAGGTGACCCAACTTGGGTAACCGAGGCTATTGGTGGTCGTTTCAACGATGGTCGTACCAAGGTAACCAAGACTTCGTTCCGTTTCTTGCAGACACTCTACAACCTCGGTCCATCGCCAGAGCCAAATATGACAGTGCTTTGGAGCCCAGAGTTGCCAGAGGGCTTTAAGGAGTTCTGCGCAAAGGTTTCTATCGATACTTCGTCAGTTCAGTACGAGAACGACGACTTGATGCGTGAGGTTCGCTTCTGCGATGACTACGGTATCGCTTGCTGCGTATCGTACCAGGCTATCGGTAAGCAGATTCAGTTCTTCGGTGCTCGTTGCAACTTGGCTAAGGCGTTGTTGCTTGCTATTAACGGCGGTCGTTGTGAGATTACAGGCACACAGATGGTTAAGGGTATCCCAACTTTGATGGGCGATTTGCTCAACTATGAGGAGGTACTCTCGAACTATAAGAAGGTTTTGGCTGAGATTGCTCGTGTCTACAACGATGCGATGAACATTATCCACTATATGCACGATAAGTACTACTACGAGAAGGCGCAGATGGCTCTCATCGACACCAACCCTCGCATCAACCTTGCATACGGTGTTGCAGGTTTGTCGATTGTGCTTGACTCGTTGTCGGCTATTAAGTATGGTCAGGTGAAAGTTAAGCGTAACGAGATGGGCTTGACCGAGTCGTTCGAGATTGAGAAGGAGTTCCCAATGTTCGGTAACAACGACGATCGTGTTGACCACCTCGGCGTTGACCTCGTATACTTCTTCAATGAGGAGTTGAAGAAGCACGCAATCTACAAGGGCGCACAGCCTACATTGTCGCTCTTGACCATCACCTCGAATGTGATGTATGGTAAGAAGACAGGTGCTACTCCTGACGGTCGCGAGAAGGGTATCGCATTCGCTCCGGGTGCTAACCCAATGCACGGACGCGATAAGTGTGGTGCTGTTGCATCGCTCTCGTCAGTTGCTAAGTTG
>JAGCLL010000009.1 GCA_017647025.1 Alistipes sp.
AACTCCATAGAGTCCAATGAACCCTTTGTCTCGGCTATGAAGAAGATATGTTTAGCAGTGCCCTTATTGAAAGCAATCGCCCAATCGGGAGCATAGTTGCCCACTGGCGTAGGGATTTGGAACGAACGAGGCAACTTCGCATATACACATACTTCTGATGCTCCATCGAGTGCCGAAGCGAACTTACGCTCACCATCCGAGTCGCTGAACACATAGTCCATAATGTGCTTCTGTGCAGGATATGCCTTGCTTATAGACTGTGATTGTTTTTCCTGCGTGAAGATTGTGCTATCATAACCGCCCTCAATTAGGTTGTATGATATATGCTCCACAATCATTGTCGCCTTCTGCTCCTTAATCAATTTAACCACATTGCGGATAAACTCCTCTGGGTTGTTTTGGAACATCGCCAACTTTGCAGGACTTAACCTCTTCAATATATCAACAACGGTTCTACGGGTCAATGTAGCACCTCTTGCAATCTCTCCAACAAGGTCATATTTAACGGTAGATGTAGAGACTGTGCCTACTCGCTTCGAGGTAGATGTTGTGCCACCAAAGGCATCAACGCTATCCTGCTCGCCCGTAACCACTACATACCGTAATGGATTTACATCAAGGTTAGCATTGATACTCACAACAGCCTTCTCAATCAACTCTTGACTATCGTAATGGACGGTGTAGGCGTATTTGTGGTTAATCTCCTTCCAAAGTGCTTGGAACTCTGCCTTTGCGAAGTTATCGTTCAACTTATTCTCCTTGACAACGGTAGCATTACCATCCTCAAACATATTGTCAATAGCCACAGACTCATCATACAATGCACGAATCAACAACTGTATGCTATCAGCCATAGGAGCCAACTTCTTGGACATAGGAGCGAGACTACCATCTGCCAAATCGGTCTTATACTGCTCTGTAACTTGTCCCTTTTCGTCGATATAGTCGTTATCCCAAAGGTATGCACGGATAGAATTAGCCTCCTCTGCTGTGATAGCACGCTTCTCATCACCCACAAATACAAGTTTGCCAGTGAAGTATGCCTCATCTGCCTTTGTAGGACGGTCACGGAGCACATCACGGGTCTCACGCTGCAAGTCGCCCACGAAGTTGCTATAACTCTCGTTTGCGATTACGGTCAGTTTGTTCAACTCGTGGATACTCTCACCGAGAGTCTCAAAGTCCATACGATTACCATTTGCATCCACACAGATACGCAAACCACGACCCACCTCCTGACGCTTGGCTGTTGCCGAATTAGCGTGTCGGAGTGTGCAGATTTGGAACACATTAGGGTTATCCCAACCCTCACGGAGTGCTGAATGTGAGAAGATGAATCGTGTAGGCTCTTCAAAACTCAACAGACGCTCCTTGTTCTTCAAGATAAGGTCGTATGCCGATATATCGTCCGAAGTATCACGACCACGCTTTACCTCACTATTCACCGAACGACCCTTCTTGTCAATCGAGAAGTAACCATTATGTATTTCGCTCACATCGAAGCGGCGTAGATACTTCTGATAGTCGGTGTCAAATAGCGATATATTCTCGTTGAGTATAGTTGCATACTCCTCCTCAAACATCTTCCAAAAATCACCTTTGATAATCTCGCCATCTTCGCCGTAACGCTTATATTTAGCAACCTCATCGATAAAGAACAACGACAGAGTCTTGATGCCTCGTGCGAACAATTCACGCTCCTTCTCAAAGTGCGAAACAATGGTCTCACGGATCTGCACACGCTGCATCGCCAACTCGTTGCTATCGCCGAATACCTCACCCTTGCGAAGAGTTATACCATTGAGGAATGTAACGGTATCGGTATATGGGTTAATCTCTGCGATATCGAAGCCCTCGTATTGTTTAAGTCCGCTTACACTGTATAACTTATCACCCTTGCCGAACTTCACAGACTTACGGCGAATACCCGTTGCCGTGTTCATTTCAAGGTCTATTTTGACCATTGGCGGCTCGGTCTTCGATAGGATGATGCTGTCGATATAGAGGTAACTCGATGTGCCTTTCAGGTTCTTTACCTCGAAGCCCTTAACCTGAATCTTCTTAACGAGTTTCTTGTTGTAGGCATCGAGTGCATCGAGTGCATATACAGTGTTGTGCTTGGTCTTATGGGTTGCCGAGTAGTTAAGGATGAACAACGGCATAAAGCGTTTTAGAGCGGTCTGTGTAGCCTCACCCTCCATCTTCTGTGGCTCATCCATAATGATAATCGGACGGTTCGCAGCAATCACATCAATAGGTCGGCGACTCGCAAAGTCATCACGCTTCGAGTAGATGATGCGGCTCTCCTTGTTCTTCGCACCCTCCTTCAATGATGCTGCAAAGGCTTGGGTATTGATAATCATCACATTGATACCCGCATCGCTCGAAAAGTCATCAAGACTCTTCAAACGACTACTATCATAGATAAACCAACGAGCCTTCTTGCCATAGTGCTCCATAAAGTG
>JAGCLL010000010.1 GCA_017647025.1 Alistipes sp.
AAAAACACTTTCTAATATGTCTGCAAATCTTTCGACTGCAATGCAAATTTATAAATTTATTTTTGAAAGAGCAAAAAATCTCTCGTCTCTCGTCTTTTGTCTTTCGTCTTTTTATTAACTTTGCCCCACAAAACCCAAAATCGGAAATGGTACAAAAGTTCGATGTAATTGTAGTAGGCGCAGGTCACGCAGGTTGTGAGGCGGCTTCTGCGGCGGCTCGCAGAGGTTGTCGCACACTGCTGGTAACGATGGATATGACCAAGTTTGCGGCGATGTCGTGCAACCCGGCTATCGGTGGCGTTGCCAAGGGACAAATCGTGCGAGAGATTGACGCTCTCGGAGGCGAAACGGCTATCGTAACCGACCTCTCGACCATACAGTTCCGTATGCTCAACCGCTCGAAGGGTGCTGCGATGTGGAGCCCACGAGCGCAGTGCGACAAGGCGCAGTTCTCGGCAGAGTGGCGACGCCGTCTCGAAAACCGAGAAAACCTCTATATTTGGCAGGATTCGGTTACGGAGATACTCTTTGACACCGAGGGCGAAAAACCTCGCGCAAAGGGCATAAAAACGCAGATGGGCGTAGAGTTCGAGGCAAAGGCGATAGTCCTAACCGCAGGAACATTCCTTTCGGGCCTTATGCACTGCGGTCGCAACAATGCCGGCGGAGGTCGTGCAGGCGATGCTGCATCGTATGGAGTAACGGAAAGTCTTGTAAATCAAGGTGTTGAGGTGGGCAGAATGAAGACCGGAACACCGGCACGATTGGATGCTCGAACAATCGACTTCTCGATTTTGGAGCAGCAGCCGGGCGATGAGAAGCCATCGAAGTTCTCCTTCTCTGACGAGACCGAGCCGGTGAAGGAGCAGATGCCTTGCTACCTGGTTTACACCTCGCAAGATGTTCACGACACCCTCCGCACGGGCTTCGAGGACTCTCCTCTTTTCAACGGAACAATCAAGGGTATTGGCCCACGCTACTGCCCAAGCATCGAAGATAAGTTGCGCACCTTCGCCGACAAAGAGCAACATCAACTCTTCCTCGAACCCGAAGGTCGCACAACCAACGAATACTACCTCAATGGCTTCTCGTCATCGTTACCTTACGAGGTGCAACTCTCTGCCCTTCACCAGATTAAGGGCTTGGAAAAGGTGCACGCCTACCGCACAGGCTACGCCATCGAGTACGACTACTTCCCACCAACGCAGTTGAAGCACTCATTGGAGAGCAAACTCATTGATAATCTGTACTTTGCGGGGCAGGTGAACGGTACAACGGGCTACGAAGAGGCGGCTGCGCAAGGTCTGCTTGCAGGTATCAACGCCTCGTTGCGAGTTGAGGGTAAAGAGCCTATCATCTTACAACGCGATGAGGCGTATATCGGAGTCTTGATTGACGACTTGGTGGTTAAGGGTGTCGATGAGCCATACCGAATGTTCACCTCTCGTGCCGAGTATCGAATTTTGCTCCGACAAGATAATGCCGACCGCCGACTCACTCCTCTTGGTTACAAATTGGGGTTAATTTCTGCGGAGAGATACGAAAAATTCAACGAAAAAATTTCGCGCGTAGATTTGCTTATTTCGTACACTCGTCAGCAGAGTGCGAAAATATGCGAAATTCAAAACTATTTAATTTCGCTCGGTTTGCCCGAAATTTCGCAGGGAAAAAAGATTTTTGACCTCGCCTTGCGCAACGATTTGACTCTTGCGGGCCTGGTTGGGGCGTTGCCAAAACTCGCAAAATTTGTTCGTGAAAACGGAATTACCGAGCAAGATATTGAGGAGGCGGAGATTGAAATTAAGTATAGTGGCTACATCGAGCGAGAGCGACAAGTGGCAGAAAAACTCCACCGATTGGAGAATATATCTATTCCAGAGGGATTTGACTACTCGTCGATGCAGTCGCTAACAATCGAAGCCCGCCAAAAATTGAGTCGCATCCGCCCAACCACCATTGGTCAGGCATCACGCATTCCGGGCGTTTCGCCAGCCGATGTAAATGTGTTGTTAGTGAAGTTTGGAAGATAAAGGCTTTTAGTGGCGTTAGAGGCGTTAAGGTCGTTAGGGTTAAGAAAAAAGGATTGTTCCACGAGGAACAATCCTTTTATAATACACTCTATACCAACGCTTTACTCTACGACAACATTCCAAGAGTGTATATCCGAAACTCGACCATACTGCACATCTTGCAGCGACTTGTAAAGGTCTAATAATACCTCGCCAACCTCGTCGCCATAGTGAATTTTCTCGCCAGTTTCAGGGTCGAAAACATTAGCAAGTGGAGTAATAATCGCTCCCGTACCACAAGCGCCACACTCATCAAACGAAGACAACTCCGCCACATCAACAGGGCGATGCTCAACCGTAAAACCTTTATCCTCTGCAAGTTGCATCAGCGAGTCATTGGTAATTGATGGCAAAATAGAAGGCGATTTTGGTGTTATATACTTATCACCTTTGATTGCAATAAAGTTCGCTGCGCCACACTCCTCAATATAACGATGCTCCACCGACTCGGTGTAGAGCACTGCGCTATACCCCATTTCGTGCGCCTCCTCATACGAAAGCATACTCGATGCGTAGTTGCCACCAACCTTAACATCACCCGTACCCAGTGGCGCAGAGCGATCCTGATTGCGGTTTACAATAGCATCAATCGGCTTTATTCCATCTTTGAAATATGGGCCTACGGGTGTTGCAAAGACACAAAAACCCGCTTCGCTCGAAGGTCTTACCGTCAAACGAGGGCGTGTTCCAAACAACACGGGGCGGATATAGAGCGCCGCCTGCGACTCGTAAGGGGGTAAAAACTCCAAATTTCGGCGCACGACCTCCTTGCAAGCCTCCACAAACTCATCTGCCGAAACCATTGGCAGACACAATTTTCGAGCACCAGCGGCCATTCGTGCGGCGTGCGCATAAGGGCGGAAAATTCGCACCTTGCCATCTACACCACGAAACGCCTTTATGCCCTCAAACGCCTGC
>JAGCLL010000080.1 GCA_017647025.1 Alistipes sp.
ACATACTCGAAGGTTGGTCCATTCTTTGGCGGTATCGTTGGTAGCTGTGCAGGTGCAAATAGTGGTGCAACATACAAGAACCTTGTAAACCGTGGAGATGTAACCTTGGATGGAAGTTTTGCAAACAACACTCGTTTTGGTGGTATCATGGGTCAAGTTACGCAAAATAAGGGTATCGCTGTTGAGAATGTGTACAACTATGGTAAAGTAACCCTCAAAGGCAAAGGTGTTCGTCAGATTCAAATGGGAGGATGTATTGGTTTGGTAAGCAACGGTACAATGTTGAAGAATGTCCACAACTATGGCGCAGTAGAGATTGCAGATGGCACTGTCTGTGGATACCTCATGTGCGGTGGTATTCTTGGCGAGCATCTAATCTCCACTGGTGTTATGAATCTTAATTCGACATCTAATACCTATGTGAATTGTAGCAACAATGCCTCTGTCTATATTGGCTGTAACAATGTCACTTCACTTACCGCCGAGAAAGATGGTCAGTATTACCGTATTGGAGGTATTGCTGGTTGGTCGCAGGCATATATGTACAATTGCAACAACACCGAGAAAGGCTCGATTACCTGTAAAGGAACTCTCCTCGACTCTTTTACTTCAAAAAATTACTTCTGCGTAGGTGGATTGGTTGGCTATAAGACCGTAAATGCTATCGACGAATCTTACAACAAGGGAACTGTTGATTGCGATATTACCCTGAATAAATTAGATTCAAATACCGATTTAACATCGGTTCGTATGCACATCGGAGGTATCTTTGGTTACTCAGATCTTCCTTGTCGCAATATAACCAATCACGGAAAAGTTATCGCAAAAGGTAATTATGCAGGTCAACTCCGTGTAGGTGGTATAGGTGCCCACAACAACAATGTCAGCACTGCACTTACACATAACACCGGTACAAACGAGACAACAGGTAGCGTTACCGTAGAGAGCGGCACAACCGTTGGGGCTGACTTATTTGTGGGCGGTTGCTACGGTTATGCGAAAAATATGCAAGATGTTACAAACAAAGGTATTGCAACTATCGGAGAGGGCGTAACAAATAGCAACGCAGCAACATATATTGGCGGTGTTGTAGGATATGTAGGAGGAACAAGTAGCGAACTCTACAACGAAGGAACAGTTGAGATTAAAGACAATGCGACTTTTAAGGGATTGTATTGCGGAGGTGTTATAGGTCGTACAGATGCGAACATCTCAGTCATCGAGAACAAATCAACTGGAACTCTCACCATCGGTAAGGCGGCTGCAAATGGTACAAATTACATCGGCGGTTGCTTCGGATTTGCATCAGCGGTTACAAGTGACAACAAGACACTAACTGTAACCGAGATTAAGGATATTACCAATAGGGCAACAATAAATGTTGCACTCACCTCAACCGGAACGGCTACTCCTGAGTTGGGTGGTGTATTTGGACGAGTACAGGAGTACGATAATGCGAATAACACTGTAACAGGTGGAGTAGATAACACTTTGTATGCGGCTACCGCAACCAACATCTACAACTATGGTCCTATTACCGTTACAAGTACATCGGTTCCTAACTACTGGATTTGTGGTATTGGTGCGTTCGCTGGTGGTGTTTCGAAGAATATGATTAACTACGAATCTGGAACCATTAGTGTAGATGTAACATCCAGAGGAAACTTCTCTATTTCGGGAATATGCCAAACGTTGAAGGATACTTGTACCGATATTTGCAATAAGGCAAATATCACTATTAATGGAACTATCGAAGATACGCTATATGCAACAGGCGTAATTGTCACTGCAAATAACTATGCTCGTACCCGTTGTAACAACGAGGGTGATATCACCATCAATGCAACGATAAAGAATAGTTGTCGTGTAGGTGGAATCATATACAGCACTGCGGCAGATAACACCATTACTAATTGTCATAATAGCGGAGATATTATTGTAAGCGAAAAGGCAGTAGTGGCAACAAAGTCTACATCAAGTCTTTGTCGTATTGGTGGTTTGGTTAGCCAGACTGTTGCAAACTCAAGTAAAAACATTTTTGACGGTTGCTCTAACTCGGGAGATATTATTTTCAAGGGAGAGGTAAAGTATGGTCCACGCTTCGGAGGCTTGATAGCAACCCACGAAGGCAGCATTCCGTTGATTATCAAGAATGGCTTTACCAATAGCGGTGATATAATTTTCTCTGGCAAAAATAAGGGTACAAACTGCCTTCATATGGCGGGTGTTATCGGAGTATCAGTAAAAAATAGCACGAACAGTCCTACATACTCCAATACTGCCAACCCTACCTGGACTGGCGATGTTAAGAATACCGGAAAAATCGAATTTTCTGGCGAAACTGGTGCAACCTTGCGTATGGCTGGTATCTTCGGCGGTTTGGAGGGTGACACCGTTGGAGTACCAGTAAGTTCGGGTAAATTCATCAACGAGGGCGACCTTATTTGCACCGGTACAGTTGCAAAGACAGGAGATATTAGCGGTATCGGTGGCATTGTAGCGGATATTAAAAACAGTATAGGTGGTACATTGAACAATGCTATTGTGAACTGCAATATCCAGGCTTGGAACTTCACTAATGTCGGAATGGTATTCGGTGGCGATGGTCGCTCAGAGACCGTTAAGGCTACAAATTGTTCGGTAGCAGGTTCGATTGATAAGGGTGCGGATGGTCCATATGTAGACGAATTTGGCACCGAGCATAGTTCTGGATGGCACTCAGATAAGGAGACTATCTCTGCGGACAACTTCTTCAATTACATCTACGCTACTGCTGTAACTCCTGAGGTGGCTGCGGCTGATAATTGTACTTGTCCTACACAGGCTCAATAATTCACGGAATGGTTTAACGATTAAAAGACTTTTATGACTATGAAAAAAGATATTTTGTTGGGCTATTCTGCTCCTGAGATTGAGATTTTCGAGGTGGCCGTTGAAGGCG
>JAGCLL010000081.1 GCA_017647025.1 Alistipes sp.
TGCCAAGATAACATTCATCGTAACACCTGCCGCAAGCACGAGGAAGCGTTGCCAAGCGGGTTTTGCACGATACTCCCAAGGTTGTGGAGCCGAAGCCAACTGCTCCTTATCCATACTCTCATCGACCATACCTGCAATTTTGCAGTAGCCACCGAGAGGCAACCAACCCAAGCCGTACTCTGTGTCGCCCCACTTCTTCTTCCACAACGCAAAGCCCGCATCGAAGAAGATGTAGAACTTCTCGACACGAATCTTGAAAATTCGTGCCACAATGAAGTGTCCGAACTCGTGAATAGCCACCAACAGAGTGAGGCTCATAAAAAACTGTAAAACCTTTACTAAAATCTCCATATATAAAAACCTTTAATTCTCAATTTTCAATTTTCAATTTAACGCACCGTTATGTGATAGCAGTATTGTTTTCGTTCAATCTTCACATAGCAACGCCCCTCTTTGCGGAGTTCGTGCAGTGTTTGTGCCAATGCCAAGCGTAGTTCGTATTCGTTGCGAGGTCTAACCTTGTCAGGCGAGAAACGCACATACGAAATATCTACCGTTGTGGCGTTGCAGTGGCACGAATTGGTCGAAGCATTCACATTCGTCTTGCGCAACTTCTTTACATCCTCCTCGGTGCGCAATACACTTGTAACTATAAATCGTGTCTTCGACTGCGTCTTCTCCTGAAAGCGCACAGCAATATCTTCGAGCAAATCTCGCACCTTTGGCACTACATAGGGCGAAGAACTTGTCAATTCACGCACCACATATTTCGGATTGCTCTCGATGCGTACCAACTTGCGAGTAAGGCGCAGTTTGCCATAATTTCCCTCAATCTCGGCTCTCGACCGAAACGGAGTAAGCCCATTCGCCAAAGCCGCAGCCTTCTGCTTGTTCTGCATATCGTTGAAAGAGCGTTCGTAGGTATTTGGCTTTCCAGGTGTCGGCTTGTAGGTGTCTCCTCTCGAAACAAGAGAGAATACCAATATCGCACCACACAGCGGAACGAGTTGAAATGCCAGACTATGAATTACCGCCTTCGCAAAGCCCTGTTTTTGATAGGCAATTATGCCCATACCGACCAAGTATGCAGCGATGAGAATGTAGAGAAATATCCAAAGAACAAGTGGAAGATTGAAATATAGATAGGCGTAGTAGAGTGCCCATACCGCCAACCCCAGGCATACCAAAGTCGTAAGGTAGTAGGCCGTGCGAACTACTATTTTCGCTCTATCTCTATTTTCAACCATCGTCTATAACTTCAAGAACTCACGAGCCAGTATTCTCGACTCGGCATCAATATCGGCATAGTCCAAGAGCGATGGGGTAGTCGAGAATTGAGCCTTTTCGAGAGCGTACTCAATCGCACCGACAATATCGGTATATCGGCACTGACCTTTGAGGAATGCTGCCACAGCCACCTCGTTTGCACCATTCATCGTAGCCGCTGCCGAGCCTCCACGACGCAAGCAGTCGTAGGCGATACCAAGAGCAGGGAAACGCTCGTGATCCACCTCACGGAATGTGAGCGAAGGGTTTTTCGTAAAGTCAAATGGGGAAGTGTTGCGCACTGCACGCTCCGGATACATCAGAGCAATGCTTATCGGGGTGCGCATATCAGGCTCGCCCATCTGCGCCTTAATCGAGCCATCTTCAAACTCCACCATAGAGTGGATAATCGATTCCGGATGAACGACAACATCAATCTTCTCGGCAGGTGTTCCAAACAACCAATGTGCCTCGATAACCTCGAAGCCTTTGTTTACGAGTGTTGCCGAGTCGATAGTGATTTTTGCTCCCATATCCCAACGAGGGTGGCGCAAAGCCTGCTCGGCGGTGATATTTGCCAACTGCTCCTTTGGCACATCCCGCAAGGCACCACCACTGCAAGTGATAATCAATCGTCGCAAAGGCGAATGTTCGCCAATAAGGCATTGAAAAATTGCAGAGTGCTCAGAGTCTATCGGCAAGATAGGTGCTTTGTGCTGAATAGCCATCGGCATAATCGTAGCACCTCCAACAACCAGAGTCTCTTTGTTGGCAAGAGCGATGCGCTTGTGCGCCTCGACAGCACGGGCAGTAGGGATAAGTCCCGCATAGCCAACCAACGCATTAACTACCGTATCGCAATTTCCCGCAGCAGCGACCGCAGCAATAGAGTCGTCGCCTGCAAAGACCTTGATAGGGTAGTCTGCCAACGCCTCGCAGAGGGGTTTGTAGTATTGTTCATCGCCAATAACTACCGTATCTACATCAAATGCGATAGCCTGCTCGGCAAGTTGCTTCCAATTTTTGTGCGCCGTGAGCGATACGACCTCGAAGTTGTCTGGGTTTTCACGCACAATGTCAAGCGTTTGCACTCCGATGGAGCCAGTAGAGCCGAGTATTGAGAGTCTTTGTTTCTTCATCTTATTCTCCAATTAGAAGATAATGTAAAGTTCGGGATTTACGGCTTTGCCGTCACGCCAAAGTTCAAATTCGAGCATCGATAACTCGGCGTCGTTGCTGTTGCCTGCATAGCCTATGGCTTGCGCACCTTGTACCTGTTGTCCCTTCGATAGGAGTGCGCCAGCAAGGTGGCGATATATCGATACAAAGTTGTTTTTGTGTTGAATTATAACGCAGTGTCCGGATTCGGGCGACCACTCGCTCATAACTACTGTTCCGTCTGCAATGGCACAAACCTGCGCATCCTTTGTTCCGTTGATACGCACGCCAAGTAAACCCTTTGCATTAAATCTCTCGGAGATAAGACCATACATTGGCGATACTGCATTCAATTCGCTCTGTGCTGCGGCACTCGGCTTTGCGCTGTTAAGGCGGTAATGCTCGTCGTTCTCAATCTTTTGGCGCAACAAAGAGTCTGCTTTCGATGGAGCAACAAATGCCTTGTTGCGCTGAATGGAGTCGTTCTTTACCGACTGCATTGCAGGGGTTTTGCCACTCACTACAAGGATGCGATTTTCGTTGTAGGTGAGCATATCGTTCATCTTGCGCTCCAACGAATCTATGCGCACTATACTGCGGATAAGCATCTCGCGCGAACGACCTGCATTTGTGCGGTAGCCAGGCATCAAGTCAAGCAGTGGGGTATAGGCGACTAAAAGTAGTAGAACACCGAATGTAAGCGTTAATATCGCTATGCAAATGGTGGTCATCATCGCCGGCGAAATGTCGGCGTGCCATCGCTCTTCGTTGTTGTTCAGTATCGATATTCTGCGTTTGCGGAATATGCCGCCAATCCACGCTCCTATGCTCTTAAATAGTCCCATATTTAGTATAAGTCCA
>JAGCLL010000082.1 GCA_017647025.1 Alistipes sp.
GAGCAGAATGAGGACCTTTACAACGATAAGATGTTGGCTCGTGAGGAGTATTTGCGTGCAAAGGAGGATTACGAGTTTGCGGTGCGTAAGAGTAATTTGGTCTTGGAGCGACAGAAGCAGGACTCGCTCTACCGCACATCTCAGGTGTCGCAGATGGAGGAGAGCCTGCGCTCGATGCAACTCAATATGGAGCTTATCCGCCAGCGAGTGGATAATCTCAAAGTGAAAGCACCGATTGATGGCGAGGTGGGTATGTTGGAGGCTGTACTCGGTCAGTCGTTGCAGCAGGGCGCAAACATCGGCCAGGTGAACGACCTAACGACCTACAAGGTGCAAGCACAGGTTGATGAGCACTATATCGACCGCGTTACAACGGGTCTTGTGGCATCGTTTGAGCGTCAGGGTGCCGAGTACGAGATGCAGCTCCGCAAGGTATATCCTGAGGTGCGAAATGGTCAGTTCAAGGCGGACTTCCGTTTCAGCGGTGCTGCACCCGAGAATATCCGTAGCGGACAGACCTACTACCTCAACCTGCAACTTGGCGAGGCTGCCGAGGCAATCTTGATACCTCGTGGCTCGTTCTATCAGGCGACTGGCGGCAAGTGGATATATGTCCTCGACCCATCGGGCGAGAAGGCATACCGCCGCGAGATTCGTATCGGACGCCAGAATCCGCAGTATTATGAGGTTATCGAGGGCTTGCAGCCCGGCGAAAAAGTTATAACTTCGTCCTACGATAACTTCGGAGAGAATGAAGTTTTGATACTTAATAAGTAAAGATTAATTAGCGCAACCCAAAAGCCGCCCTTTTCAAAGGGAGGTTTGGAGGGATTGTAAATATGAAAAAATATAAATAACGAAGTTATGTATATCAGAAATTTTCTAACCCTACTTCGCCGTTACACTACATCGTCGGTACTGAACATTGTGGGTATGGCAGTAGCCTTTGCAGCGGTATATCTTATCGCTGTGCAGGTAAAGTTTGACCTATCGTATAACCGTGTCATCAAGAACTCGGAGCGTATCTATCGTCTTGAATATCCATCGTGGTCTGGTGACGGCACTTGGGACTGCAATTGGAATCGTCAGTTGCCCGACGAAATTAGTGCCGCTTGTCCCGAAATTGTAACAGCAGGCTCTATGGATATGGTCTTCAACTCACAATATCAAGATGAGTACTCCGTAAAGCGTAATTCGACTATCGAGAACTTCACAATTAAAATTGCAGGTGCGGAACTCGAAGCATTGGCAGTCTTCCCATTTGAGTTTATCGAGGGTGGTATTGATGACGAGTTCAAGACCTACTACGGTATGATTATCTCGGAGACCGTTGCCAATCGTTACAACTTAAAGGTTGGCGACCGCATAAATTATGGGCGTGGTGCTGAAAATAAAGCGCAACGCACCATTTCCGGCATCTATCGCGATTTCCCAAAACCATCCACTATGGCTATGGGCGAGGGATATATTCTTATGCCAGAGGCTGGGCCGCAGGATGCATCCAACTGGAACACACCATATTATGTTTTGCTGCACGAAGACGCATCGCCTACGAAGGTGGCTGCCAAGATGAAAGAAACCCTTGTGGATTATTGTCGCAAACGCGGTCTTTCGGATGAGGATATTGCAAAGGAGATTGATTTGGTAGCGCCACGATTGACCCCTATTGCCGATCTCTACTTTGCCGATGATACAGAGGCAGAGTACTATCACGGCAGTCGCACAACGACCTATACACTGATAGCTATTGCAGTGTTGATTCTCGTTATCTCGTTTATCAACTTTGTAAACTTCTTCTTCGCGCTGATTCCAAGCCGAATCCGTGCTGTGAACAACTACAAAATATTTGGAGCACCAACATCGAAACTGCGTCTAAACTTCTTATTCGAGACAGTTGGACTTATCCTTGTTTCGCTTTTGGTAGCAGCAGGCATAGTCGTTATCTTCGCTGATACTTGGTTAGCAAACTATATCTCAACCTCAGTGGCGTTTAACGAGAATTGGATGGTTGCGGGTGCTATGGTTATAGGCACTCTTCTCTTCGGAGTCCTTGTATCTCTCTATCCGGCTTGGTATATCACCAAGTTCTCTCCTGCGTTTGTTACAAAGGGTGACTTTGCAGCCTCACGCTCAGGTCGCATCTTGCGTTATGCTCTTGTGGGAGTGCAATATACCATCTCCATTGCGCTAATTATTTGCTCATTCTTTATCTATCGTCAGCACCAATATATGCTTTCGCGCGATATGGGTTTCGACAAAGAGAATTTATTGGTCGCCACAATACCCTACGAGGCTGTGAATGGCGCTTGGAGCTTTGAATCTGATTATACCAAACGCGATGCTCTTATGGATAAGCTATATCAAAATCCTCAAATCAAAGCCATAGCTTGGGGGCGTGGTGAGTTCACCAACTCGCGGATGCAGTGGACACGACCCATCGAAAACGGTGAGAGCGAGGTGTTTAATGTATATGCCGTATCGTGGAACTTCCTTGATGTTATGGGTATTCAGATTGTCGAGGGACGCAACTTTACAACAACCGACGAGCAGAGCGAAACGGGTGCATTGATATTCAATCAAACGGCAGCCAAAAACCTAAATATCAACACAGAAACATCCATATTAGGACATATTGATGGCACACTAACTCCTGTTGTCGGCATTTGCGAAGATTTCGATTTCCAGTCGGCACAATACAACATCTCTCCCTATGCGTTCCTCGTTTTCGGTAAATATGCTTGGGATCTACCACGCATTGCCTATATCCGCACGGTGGCGGGGGCAGACATTACCAAAGTCAAAGAGTTCATAGTTGACACCGTGATGGAACTCGAACCCAATATCGACCCTGAGAAAATCAATGTGAAATTCTTCGACAATGAGTTGGAAATGGTGTACCAGCGCGAGGATAAGCTCTCGACACTCGTTACCTTGTTCTCGTTCCTCTCGATTGTGATTTCGATTATCGGCGTGTTTGGCTTGGTACTCTTCGAGACGCAGTACCGCCGCCGAGAGATTGGCATCCGACGAGTTCACGGAGCATCGGTGGGAGGAATATTGAGAATGTTCAACCGCAAGTATCTCTACATTGTCGCCGCTTGCTCGGCTGTGGCAATACCTGTAAGCTACTACATCATCAGTCGTTGGATGGAACAGTATGTCTATCGCGTAGAGATGTCGTGGTGGGTATATGCCCTCGCAGTGGGAGTTATCCTGCTAATCACCATCGTTACCGTATCGCTACGCTCGTGGTCGGCAGCGAATGAGAACCCAACAAATTCAATAATGCACTAAAATTCAAAATTAAATAACAATTAAAACAATTACAGCTATGTTAAAAGTAGAAAATTTACAGAAGAGTTTTTTCACCGAGGAGATTGAGAC
>JAGCLL010000083.1 GCA_017647025.1 Alistipes sp.
GGTGAGCGAGATATGGTCGATTTGTGCGAGGTTGTTGTGCGCTACTTCTACGATCCGTCGATGAAGGGTAGTAACTCGATTAAGGTGGTTCTGCCTGCGGTTTTGCGCTCTAAGGAGTTGCAGAAAAAGTATGCAAAGCCGTATCGAGAGTATGTTCAGTCGGATAATTTTGCGGGCTTCGACTTCTCGCTTATCAACTATGACGAGAATGGTGGAGTGGAAAACCCTTATAAACATCTGCCAACCGTTGGTGCAGAGTTGCTCGAAGATGGCGAAACGGCTGATAGCGAGGAACGTATCAATAACGGAGGTTTAGCAAATGCCAACTACGCCAAGTTGCAGTACGATGGTCTTACGGACGAGGAGAAACTAAAATTGAAGAATGCTCTATTGCGCTACTGCGAACTCGACACAATGGCAATGGTGCTGATATTTGAGTATTTTAAGTTGAATATAAAAGAATAAGATTATGGCAAGTACATTTTTTGAGATTGTGTGTCTATCGGATAAAGAGCGAGTGCAATCATCTGTTATTGCGTGGATATTCTCAGATGAATGCAAGGCTATATATTTGCAAGACAAACTTACTGCGTTGGAAAATTTGATAAAACCAACCTCTAAGTGGAATAATATAACCTCAATGGAGTCTTTAGTTGAGTGGGAACATATGGATATTCTTATTCTGCTAAAAGATAATAATGGAGTGCTTACAGATGTTGTTGTGATAGAGAACAAAATCAAATGCGATCTGCACGATAACCAACTTACTCGCTACTCTAAGCAACTTAAGTCACAAAATATATTGGATAAGAATGGAAATCCAAAAACCAATGAGATAAATCCATATTATAATGCTACGCATCATTATGGATATCTTACACTGATAAACCACAACAGTGTAACCGATGGCAATAATATCGTCTGGACGAATTTTACCTATAAAAAACTGTACGCTGAGTTGCGTAATGGCCTAAATAATGGTGACAAATCTGATCCTGATTACCATATTGCAGAGTCATACCTCAATGCATTAGATAATATGGTGAGTGTTGCTGATGTTGCCATACAAAACCCTTGTATATTGTTTCTTGATAAATCTTACCCATACAACAATGCATTTCACTCGGAGTGGGATTATATCAGAAAATATAAACTACGCCACGTACTTCAAGTAAACTACTTTGAGAGCATAAAACAAAATGTAGAAACCGACATTAACAACTATCTGGCAAAATATAATGGTCAGACTTGCACTGTAAGGGTGAGCTATGGTATGCAATCGGATAATGCTGAAATAGCATTAGATTTTAAGGATGGAGACTTAATCACTAAATATCTCGATTTTGCCCCAAATGGTCAAGGCGATTTCTGCATAGCAGTGCAGAGTGGATCTTTTAAGATTGCTGCTGCAAAGGATTATAATGATAAAAATAATGCTTCAAGTAATAAAGGACTATTGCAAAACCGAGGTTTTATGAGAACAACCGGCAACAAAGACTCTATATTTGATTTGTATGCCCAAAAACAAAATGGAACTTGGAGAGTTAATAATCCGAAGAGCAACTCGAATCGTGCACGAATGTCTATATCAAGACCAGCAAGTAATCCAGATGTATGGTTTGAAAAGAGTAATGTAATCGCTGAATTTAAGTCGTGCATAGATTCTTTGTATGATATGCTCCAACTATATGACCGAGTAAAACAAAAATACAATTGGCACTAAATAAATAGATGCCATAATCCTTTCGTGTGATATATACAATAGAAATTGCTAAATTGGCATTATCTTAATATAACACTGTGCTTCCAAACACGCAAGTGATTCCGCAAAAAGTCGTAACCTTTTTTGAGAATTTGAAAAGTTGGTCACACACTTCTCTCTTCGTTTGGGATTGGATTTGTCGGGCGAGGAGAATTGCATCGGATTTCACCCGATTTTATTGGGTTGCAAAAGGCGTAACCCGCAGAATTTGGCTGGATCTGTGCCCAATGTCCCGACATCAGCTAACTTCTTGACACAGAAAAAGGAGCAGAAATCTCTGCTCCTCTTCTTTGTGATTCCGGCGGGATTCGAACCCACGACCCGCAGCTTAGAAGGCTGCTGCTCTATCCAACTGAGCTACGGAACCAAGCCTGTATTAACGGCGAAAATATATGCAAACCACACTCTTCGCCCTTAAAACTGCGCAAAAGTAATACAAATTTCCCAATTTGCAAAAACTACAATCAAAATCCCCAAAATACCTCGGCGTCGTAGGTGCTTTTTCTATCCCAATGCCACATCGAGTGCCATCATTAAGGCGAAGCCTATTGCAAAGGTTATTGTCGGGATATTCGAGTGCTTACCACTGTGCGATTCTGGGATAAGTTCCTCTACCACAACATATATCATCGCTCCCGCAGCAAATGCAAGAATATAAGGAAATGCCCCCATAATATGCTCTATTGCAAAAATGGTTGCGATAGCCGACAGAGGCTCTACAACCCCCGACAATGCCCCATACGCAAAGGCTCTTTTGCGTGAATTTCCCGTCGCTCGCAGTGGCAACGACACCACCGCACCTTCGGGTATATTCTGCAAGGCGATACCCACCGCCAGCGCCAATCCTCCTCCAAGCGAAATGCCCACTTCACCACTCAATGCTCCCGCTGCAACTACGCCCACCGCCATACCCTCAGGTATGTTGTGCAGCGTAACTGCCAGTACCAACATCGACGAGCGCCCAAGTGTCGAACGAGGGCCTTCGGGATTATCGCTATCTGCGTGAAGGTGAGGGATTACCGTATCCAACAGCAACATAAATCCCACGCCAAGCAGTAGCCCCGCAACGGCTGGAAACCACTCACTTTCCAACCTCGCTGCCGACTCCTCCATCGCTGGTATCAACAGCGACCACACCGCCGCCGCAACCATCACTCCCGAAGCGAAACCGAGCAACGCTTTGTGGAGGCGACCAACCAAACTATCGCCCAAAAACAGCACAAAGCCTGCTCCTATCAATGTGCCCAAAAATGGAATTATCAGTAACGGCAAAACCTCCATCATATTCTAAAATTTTACCAAAATTATACCGCAAATATACCAATTTTTCCAAATCCTAACCCATAAATATCGCAAAATAATTATTCATAATTATACAGATTAAAATTTTTTGCTTATATTTGCCGTATAATAGGCTCTTTGGGCGCAAAATCCCTCCCCGATTTTTTCGGGGGGGGGGATTTTGAGGTTTTAATTAGTTGATTATTAGCGATTTAGGCGCTTTGAGAGAGAAAGAACTTTAATTGGAGAGAGGGAATAAGGATTTTAAGGAATATAAGGAGTTTAAGGAAAATCATTAAATTCATTAAACTCATTAGGCTCCTTAAACTCATTAAAAAACCCTGACGACACTAAAAACCAAAAAATTATACAAACAAACTAATCAAAAAAAACGATGAAAAATTTGACAAAAATTTTCTTGGCGGTTATGGCGGGAATGTTAGCATTCTCTTGCGTTACAGACACAATTGTTGATCCGACCATCGAACTCGGTGATGAGGTCAATGGTTCAGGTCAGTACACGCTTACTCTTTCGCTTGGCGAGAACGACAATGCGTTGCGTACCGAACTTGGCGAGAAGGTTGGCACAAACTATCCAGTGAAGTGGTGCGAGGATGATGCTGTTGCAGTAAATGGCACACCTTCGACCTCTATTGAGATTGCGAACGATGAGGGCACTGCGGCAAAGTTCACCTTTGGTGCATCGATTTCCCGTCCTTATCATGTCGTATATCCTGTGGCGGAGGGTGTCGAGGCTGTTGCTGAGGGCTGCTACCCTGTAACATTCCTCTCTACACAGCACTACACCGAGGGTACATTCTGCGAGGGTGCGGCTCCAATGTGTGGCTACGCATCAGAGGATGAGGCTTCGGCAGTTAAGATGCAGCACCTCACTTCGGTGCTTCGTTTCCTTGTTAAGGGTTCGAACACTCTTACCAGTATGACTATCACTGCCGAGAAGGGAGTGATTTCGGGTAACTACGATGTAAACTGTCAGACTGGCGAGGTTACTCCACACGACGACGCTCGCAACGACATCACCCTATCGTTTGGTGAGGGCTTGGCGCTCGGCGAGGAGGCAATCCCTGTCTATGTTACAGTTCCTGCTGGCGAGGGCGACTATGGTATGCTCGTGGTAAAACTTCGTTCGGCGGAGGGTGTTATGAGTGCTAAGGTCAACACCACCGCAAAACCTATCAAGGCAGGCGTAGTGCGTGAGTTTAATACTCCTATCGTATTTGTTCCTGGCGAGGAGAGCGACGATGCAACAGTATTCGAGATTGCAAGCGATGTTGATATGGCAACATTGAAGCAGATGATTGCAAACAACTCGTTCTACCCTTATACTACTGCTCGTGTGGTGGCAGACATTACAATGCCGGCAGATTGGACTCCAATCGAGGGCTTCACCTACACATTTGATGGTGGCAACAACGCAATCAAGGATTTGAAGGCGCCATTGTTTGGCACCGTAGAGGGCGCAACCATTCAGAATGTTAAACTCACCAATGTGGCAATCAGCGAGACTGAGCGTACAAAGGTGGGCTCACTCGTATGCTACGCTACAAATTCGACTATCTCTAACTGCTCGGCAGGGGGCGCATTGACCTATAACAATACAACTTATGATGCGAGTGCAGACTCTGGCGAGAGTGATAATCAGGCTATCGCAGGTCTCGTGGGCGTAGCCAAGGATACTGCTGTTAGCGATTGCTTGAATAGTGTTGATGTTACAGTTAACGGTTACTACAAATCGACTACGGGTAAAACTTATCCAAAGGTTGGCGGTGTGATTGGTCTTGCAAGAATGGCTGTGAAGCCATCTGATGTCAAGGATCTTGTTGAAATCAAGAATTGCACCAACCTCGCAACAATCACATCGAGTCAGACCAAATCGAATCTTCAACCTTGTGTTGGAGGTGTAATAGGCTTTGGTTATTGTGTGAATATGGTAAATCTCACCAATGGTGATAAGAATGCCGTAGACACCAAAGGTGCTATAAAGTTTACGAAGGAGACATTCTGTCCATATTGGGGAGGTGTTGTTGGAATGGTAAGTCTCATTTGCGGTAACGGCCTTTACAACTACGGAAAGTTGTCGTTCGACAAAAAGTTGGAATGGAATCAGCTTGGTGGTGTTATTGGAAATACAACAACAGGAGCACTTACAGGTGCAACACTCAAAAATGCCAAGAACTATGGTACAATTGAGGCTACTTCTGGCGCTTCTGGTACAGCCATCTATATTGGTGGTGTTATGGGTCGTGTTCAGAATAACCTCTCTCTCTCTAATTGCGAGAACTACGGTACAGTTCGCACTGTAGCATCTTCTTCGGGCAACTATCGTGTCGGAGGTGTGTTCGGTGATGTAACAAAGGTTGACGCTACTGTTGAGAACTGTAAAAATGGTGATCCTGATAAGGCTCCTATCACTGTTTCGGTCGCTCCAAGCCAAGCATCAACAAGCACAACAAACATCTATGTTGGAGGCATTATGGGTTATTCCGAGAGTAAGAAGATTGCAAACTGTTCTAACCACGCAAATGTTTCTCTTTCGGGCACAACCGCAGTCGCTCCATTTATCGGAGGTATCGCAGGATACACCAAGGGTGCAGATTTGGAAATTTCAGGCTGTAAGAACTACAATAACACCGACACAGCCGAGAGCCACATCAGCATCAGTATACCGGAACTTACAAGCGAAACCATTCTCTATGTAGGAGGTTTGTTTGGACAGGTTGCAAGCAGCAAGAAGTTCACCGAATGTACCAACAACTGTGCTATTAACTTGAATGTTAATACAAAGAAGACGGATAGCAATCCATATATTGGAGGCGTTGCTGGATCTATAAATTCGCAAGAGATCAATCAATTGAAAAATGACGAGAAGGGAGATATAACCGTAAGTGGTACCACACAATCCAACTTTGCCGTAGGCGGTATTACCACAAGTTTTAGTGGTACAGCAAGTGATAGCACTCCAACTGCTGTAACAAACTGCTCGAACGCAGGTGATATCTATTGTGATGTTGTGAATGGTACAGCAGCAACAACCGACGAGTCAGGTGCAGCAGTTGCTGCCGTAGGTGGTAGTATCTATATGAGCGGTTTGAGTTGGTCTGGACTAAACAACCGCAATATATCTAACTTCACCAACAGCGGAAATATCACATTTAATGGCCAAATTCTTACCAACAAGGATCTCAATATCACTGGTGCTCTTTATAACACCGCAGCATCTTATACCTACTCTAACATCAAAAACACCGGTACAATCAAGGTGGGTGCTGATGCAAAAGTTCCAGGAGTTGCTCGTGTCTCGGGTGTTTCTCGTACAATAGCGACAGGCACATTCACAAATTGTGTCAACGAAGGTCAGATTATCTACGAGGCAACGGATGTAAAGGCGGTATTGCTTGGAGGTATTACTGGCGATTTGACTGGTGCAGCGACATTCTCGGGTTGCTACAATAGTGGACACATTCAGTTCAATGGTGCTGCAACCTCTACTAATGCAGCCGAGGTTTGTGTTGGCGGTGCTATTGGTAAGTTTAGTGCAAATGGAACAGCCAAGAACCTTGTGAACAAAGGCTCGGTAACCGTTGGTGGTACTTGGAAGTTTAACCCAAGTGTTGGTGGTGTTATCGGTTATGCATCTAATAATGGTGCAATCATCGAGGCGTGCCACAATGGTGATAGCACAAACAACACTCACACAGTTAAGTTGACAGCGTCGAAAGATGGTTATGTTGGAGGTATTGTAGGTAACTTTATCGGTAAGGAGATTAAGAGTTGTACAAGTTACGGAACAGTAACCGCAGTTGGTGCTGCAAACACTATCTCTCATATGGTTGGAGGTATTGTTGGTCAGTTGATGGGTAAGGCGACAACATCAAATAATACCACAACATACACCGAGGTTAAGTTGACATCGTGCGTTAACCACGCAAATGTTAGTTTGACAGGTTCAATCAAGAACCCTTATGTTGGTGGTGTTGTAGGTAATGTTCCTAACACCTTGGCTGTGATGGCAAGTTGTAAAAATGGTGCAGAGAGCAACGCTTCGCCTGCAACCGTTTCGATTAATGCAACCGCTATGGCAGCAGCGCCATATCTTGGTGGTGTAGCGGGTTACTACAATGGCGCAAGCCTTACATCGTGCCACAACCACGCAAATGTATTATTGGAGGGCAATGGAGGAACTACTCCGTTCGTTGGTGGTGTTGTTGGCGTTGCTGATACTGCTACTACAATTATTGACGACTGTGATAGTTACAATAATGCCGATACCGACCAAAAGTATATTTCCGTTAAATATACAGCAACCTCAACAGACGCTTTGAAGATGGGTGGTATCGCAGGTGTAGCAAATGGTACAACTTTCAAGAATTGCGACAATAATAGTGCGGTATACTTTGCAGGTGTATTTGGTAAAGCATCTTCAGTTTCTGGCCTTGCAGGAAGTGCTGCTGCTAACGCAGGCAATGCTACCAATCAAACAGGTTTCTATAATAACCACAATGGCGCAAAGGGTAAAATTACTGTAACAAAGAAGAGCAGCGATACCGTTTTGACAGCAGGTCTTGGAATCTCGGCAATGTCATCATTCGGCTGTAAAGGTGTGGCTAATTGCAGTAATGCTGGCGATATCTACTGTGATGTAAAAACAACCGGTTCGGTTTATATCTGTGCAGTAACATGGTATGGGGGTTTGTCGGGAACAGGTTTTACAAATAGCGGAAATATCACCTTCGATGGTGATTGTGGTAACGAGTTGTTTATCACAGGTGGTGGCTATACCGTAGAAAACAAGACTTGTAACGATATGGTAAATAAAGGTAAATTTACTATTGGCAAGAATGCTATGGTGAAGAATGTACATATTGGTGGATTATGCCGTCAGGTTAAGGGCACAACAGTGTTTAACAACTGCCGCAATGAGGGCAATGTTGTTGTGGAGACTACCGACGAAATAGCACAATTACGCATTGGCGGTATTGCTTCTCAAACAAGTGGCGCAGTGTCAAGCACACTTTGTGGTGGCGCAAACGGCTTTGAGAACACTGGTAATATCACTTGTACAAGCCCAGTTCCTGCCAATCACAATATCGGAGGTGTGATTGGTTATGTTGGACACAATATCACCATTCAGAATGCGACTGTATCGGGTACTTATACCGCTATCGGTTATACCAATATAGGTAAGATTATGGGCGTTTCTCGCACAGATGCTATCAAGGCTACAAACTGCGTGATCGCAGGTTCGATTGATAAGGGTTATTATGGCGATTATCAAGATGACTTTGGCAATGAAAAAACTGGTTGGACTACTGATCTTGTACCTATCTCTGCTGACAACTTCTTCAATTACATCTACGCTACTGCTGTAACTCCTGAGGTGGCTGCGGCTGATAATTGTACTTGTCCTACACAGGCTCAATAATTAACGAATGGTTTAACGATTAAAAGACTTTTATGACTATGAAAAAAGATATTTTGTTGGGCTATTCTGCTCCTGAATTTGAGATTTATGATGTAGCCGTAGAGTGTGGCTACGGAGGAAGCGTAGGTCTTCCAGGCTTTGGCGAGGACGAAGATACTCTCGTCTAAAATCTACTAAACATAACCCTCTTATTGCAAGGGACAACCCAAAAAGGTTGTCCCTTGTTTCTTCGAGTAGGTGGTGCAACTGTTGGTAGCGTAGCCGCTAATTCTGCATCACGAGCGATACCTATTATATAATAAGGCGAGGCGTTGGCTCTATCTTTGAGTCCTATTTTAGCCAAAGCAAAAGTCAAAGGGCCTGTTAAAAATTGTAAGTTAAAGTGTAAAATTGTAGTGAATTTTACGCTTTTTTTTGTATAAAAATTATAACTTTGCATTAGGTATTGTTACAATTTGTAAGCAAGCCATATCGTTTAACGAGAAGAATATAAGCGTAAATAACTTAAAATCAAACATATATGTACGGAGATTTCAAACAACATCTTCAACAAGAGTTGGAATCAATCAAAGAGGCCGGTCTTTACAAGACCGAGCGAGTAATCTGCTCGCCGCAGCGTTCGGCTATCGAGGTTGCAGAGAAGGAGTGCCTGAATTTCTGCGCCAACAACTACCTCGGTTTATCCGACAACCCTCGCCTTATCGAGGCGGCTAAAAAGGCTATGGACGAGCGAGGCTTCGGAATGTCGTCGGTACGCTTTATCTGCGGCTGTCAGGATATTCACAAGGCTCTCGAAAAGGCTATTGCTGACTATTTCGGAACAGAGGATACAATCCTCTATGCTGCTTGCTTCGATGCTAATGGTGGTGTTTTCGAGCCACTCTTCACCGAGCAGGATGCCATAATCTCGGATTCGTTGAATCACGCTTCAATTATCGACGGAGTTAGACTTTGTAAGGCGGTGCGCTATCGCTACGCCAATGCCGATATGGAGCAGTTGGAGGATTGCTTGAAGCGTGCGCAGGCGCAGCGCTTTCGTATTATCGTAACTGACGGTGTCTTTTCGATGGACGGCAATGCTGCTCCGCTCGACGAGATTTGTCGCTTGGCAAAGGAGTACCGTGCTTTGGTTATGGTTGACGAGTGCCACTCGGCAGGCGTCTTGGGTAAGACGGGTCGTGGAATTACCGAGTTGTACAACTTGCGTGGAGAGGTCGATATTCTCACTGGAACGCTCGGCAAGGCGTTTGGTGGTGCTATTGGTGGCTTCACCACAGGCCGTAAGGAGATTATCGATATGCTTCGTCAGCGTTCTCGCCCTTACCTCTTCTCTAACTCGTTGCCACCGGCAGTAGTGGGTGCAGGTATCGAGATGTTCAAAATGTTGGAGGAGAGCAACGAGTACCACGACCGCTTGGTCGAGAATGTGGCATTCTTCCGTGAGAAGATGATTGCTGCGGGCTTCGATATTAAGCCTACCGTATCGGCAATCTGCGCTGTGATGCTCTACGATGCTAAACTATCGCAGGATTTCGCTGCTGAGTTGCAGAAGAAGGGAATCTTCGTTACGGGCTTCTACTATCCGGTTGTGCCAAAGGGGCAGGCTCGTATTCGTGTTCAGGTGTCGGCAGGCCACACCCGTGAGCAGTTGGAGAAGTGTGTAGCAGCCTTCGTAGATGTTGGAAAAGAGTTAGGAGTGTTAAAATAGGCTTATAGCCCTAAAAGGATTGAGTTATGACAAAGGAAGTTTTAGATGCAATTGACCGCAAAATCCTGAAATTTTTGGTCAAAAATGCAAGAATGCCATATTTGGAGATTGCCCGTGAGTGTGGCATTTCGGGTGCTGCAATTCACCAGCGCATAAAGAAGTTGGAGGATACGGGTGTAATTCTCGGCTCACGAATGATTGTGAGTCCAAAGATGCTTGGATTTGATGTCTGCGCCTTCGTGAATTTGAGTATTCAAGACCCAATGATGAGTACCGCAGTGGCGGAGCGTATCAAACATATTCCAGAGGTTGTGGAGTGCCATTTCATCACCGGAACATACACCGCAATGGTTAAGTTGTACTGCGTGGATAATGAGCACTTGATGCGCACCATCTTCGACAACATCTTGCGTATTCCAGGTGTAACCAACACTCAGACATATATCTCGCTCAACGAGATGTTCTCTCGTGAGCCACATGTTGACTATTTGGATAAGTAAAAGCAGTTTAATCTATGGCAAAGATACGATTGACAAAAGAGTTCACCTTCGAGTCTGCTCACGCCCTTGATGGTTACGATGGCTTGTGTCGTGAAATTCACGGTCACTCCTACCGCCTTTTTGTTACGATTAAGGGTGAACCTATCGGCGAGGCGGGTAATCCGAAGATGGGTATGGTGATGGACTTTGGTGACTTGAAGCGCATCGTTAACAGTGAGATAGTCGACAGACTCGACCACTCGTTTGTACTTCGCAATTCGGAGCAGAACGAGGAGTTGAAGGCGCTGCTTGGCGCAAAGTTCAGCAAGGTGGTGTTGGTCGATTATCAGCCAACTTGCGAGAATATGTTGGCGGACTTTGCTGCTCGATTGCAGAAGGCATTGCCAGCGAATGTGCAACTCTACTCGCTCCGTTTGCACGAAACCGCAACATCTTACGCTGAATGGTATGCAGAAGATAATTCTTAATTCTCAATTCTCAATTAAGTGAAACGCCTTTTCCTTGTCGATGCCTATGCATTGATTTTCAAATACTACTACGCCTTTATGGGGCGACCTATGCGCAACCGAGAGGGTATGAACACCTCGATTGTCTATGGCTTTACAAAGTTCTTGCGTGATATCCAAAAGCGCGAGAAGCCCGACTTGCTCGGTGTAGCATTCGACCCAAAGGGTGGTTGCTTTCGTCGAGAAATTTATCCTGAATACAAGGCTAATCGCCCTGCAACACCTGAGGATATTTTGCAGTCGGTGCCTTATGTGAAGCGCATAGTCGAGGCTATGTGTATTCCTGTGTTGGAGGTGCAGGGTTTCGAGGCAGACGATGTTATCGGAACACTCGCCAAGAAGGGCGATGAGGCTGGTTACGAGGTCTTTATGGTTACTCCCGACAAGGATTATGGTCAACTTGTTGGCGAAAATCGCAAACTCTATAAACAGAAGGGTGATGATATCGAAATCATAGACCGAGAGGCAATACAGGCAAAATATGGCATTGACCGCCCAGAACTTGTGCGAGATATTTTGGCACTGTGGGGCGACTCATCGGATAATATCCCTGGCGTGCCAGGCGTAGGCGAGAAGGGCGCTTGCAAGATGGTGCAGGCGTGGGGTGAGGTTGAAAATATCATCGCTAATGCTGATAAGATTGGTGGTAAGACGGGTGCAAATATCCTCGCTAACGAGGAGCAGTTGCGACTTGCGAAGGTGCTTACCACTATCCGCCTCGATGTGCCTATCGAGTTCAATGAGGAGGAGTTGACCGTCTGCTGTCCGAAGATAGACGAGTTGCGAGCATTGTATGCAGAGTTGGATTTTAAGGGATTTTTGGCAGATTTGAACAATCTTGCGCCAGTCGAAGATTTGTCTGTTCCGCAACAAGCACCGCAGACGCAACTTGCAAATATGGCTCGTGCAAAGTCGGCTCAGCAGAAAAAGGCATCGTTGGAGGGACAAGGCTCGCTCTTTGGCGACCTATTTGCTCCCGTAGTGGAGGCGGCTACTCCTGAGGCGGAAGAGCCAGCCGAAGAGGTGCAAACCGACCTCTTTGCCAATAGTTTTGCTACGGCAGCAACCACTTCTCACAAATATACAACCATATTTACGCCAGATGACTTGCGCAAGGTGGTGGCAGAGATTGCGGAGCAACCGCACTTCTGCTTCGACCTCGAAACCACAGGCTTCGATATGTTTAGCGACCGCATTGTAGGTCTTTCGCTTGCGGTGAAGGCTCACGAGGCGTGGTATGTGCCATTCGGACACAACGCCGATGTGCGCCCTCGCAACGATATAGAGGCGGAGTATGCCTCGATTTTGCGACCACTTTTCGAGAATGAGAAGATTGCGAAGGTGGGACAAAATATGAAGTTCGACACTCTCTTCCTTCGTGCTTTGGGTATTGAGGTAAGGGGTGCGAAGTGGGATACGATGATTATGCACTACCTGCTCGACGCAGAGTCACGCCACGGAATGGACTCTTTGGCAGAGCGTTATCTGAACTACTCGCCAATATCGATAGAATCTCTTATTGGCAAGGGAGCCAAGCAACTTACTATGGATATGGTAGGAGTGGAGCGAGTAGCGGAGTACGCTTCGGAGGATGCAGATATAACACTGCAACTCTACGATACACTGCGACCAATGTTGGAGAAGGAGGAGTCGCTACTGAAACTATATCACGAGATTGAAGAGCCAATGATTAGCGTTCTTGCCGATATGGAGTGGGAGGGTGTATGTATCGACAGCGAAGCACTACGCAACTACTCTTTAACTCTATCGCAGAAACTCGCCTCCATAGAGGAGCAGATTAGGGAGATTTCGGGCGAGCGAGAGATAAATATAAATTCGAGCCGACAACTCGGAGAGTTGCTCTTTGCCAAGATGCGTATTACCGACAAACCGAAGATGACCAAAACCAAGCAATTCTGTACCGATGAGGAGTATTTGCAGTCGTTTGCGGGGGAGCATAAGGTTGTCGATTTGATTTTGGAATACCGAGGCGTTAAGAAGTTGCTTTCGACCTATGTAGACTCTTTGCCACAGTTGGTAAACCCAGTTACTGGTCATATTCATACCTCGTATAATCAAGCAGTTACGGCTACTGGACGACTCTCGTCTGCTAATCCGAATTTGCAGAATATCCCGGTGCGAGATGACCTTGGTCGCCCAATTCGTAGTGCCTTTGTGCCGAGCGACGATAGGCACGAACTGCTCTCGGCGGACTACTCGCAGGTGGAGTTGCGATTGATGGCTCACCTTTCGGGCGATGAAAACTTGTGCGAGGCGTTCCGTGAGGGCGAGGATATTCACGCCGCTACGGCAGCACGCATCTTCAAGAAGCCTATCAGTGAGGTAACATCCGAGGAGCGCCGTCGTGCCAAGACCGCCAACTTCGGCATTATATATGGCATTTCGGCATTTGGTTTGAGTCAGCGTTTGCGTATCCCTCGTGCCGAGGCAAAGCAACTTATCGAGGGCTACTTTGACTCCTATCCGAAGGTTAAGGAGTATATGGATAATGTCGTTAATGATGCACGAGAGAGGGGTTATGTCGAGACACTCTTTGGTCGCCGCCGCTATCTTGCAGATATCGACTCTCGCAATGCCAATGCTCGTGCGTTGGCGGAGCGAAACGCCATAAATGCCCCAATTCAGGGTACCGCCGCCGACATTATGAAGATGGCTATGGTGAATGTTGCTTGTCGCTTCAAGGAGGAGGGGGTTCGTTCCCGCATCACAATGCAGGTACACGATGAAATCGTGGTCGATTTACTGCGCACGGAGCGTGAGCAGGTCGAGCGCATCGTAAAGGAGGAGATGGAGGGTGCTGCCAAGTTGTCAATTCCACTTACCGCAGAATGCGGTGTGGGTGAGAATTGGCTGATGGCTCACTAAAAAAATCGTTCTGATGAGTTCTTTTTGCACAAGCCTTCGGATGCCGAGATGCTCACATAGCTCTACTATGCTCCGCTCTCGTCACCTTGCCTTGCACAAAAATAATCTCATCATTGACGATTTTTGGAGTTGTAGAAAATATAATTTTGAATTCTTAATTTGCCTAAGCTGCCTATAAATGAGTAGTTTTGCCGACATAGTACTCCCGTTGGCGCAACCAGCCTATACCTTCGCTCTGGGCGAGGGTATGGAGGTGCGTGTAGGTGATGCTGTGGCGGTACAATTCGGCAAAAATGCGGTCTATACGGGTATCGTATGGCGACTGCACGACACACCCCCAACAAAGGGCGTAGCAAAGCCAATTTTAAAGGTCTTGTACGACAAACCCCTGCTTTCGGAGTTGCAGATGCGATTTTGGGAGTGGATAGCCGACTACTACATCTGCTCGGTGGGTGAGGTTATGCGTGTGGCTTTGCCCTCGATTATCAAGTCGAAGGCTCGATGCGAAGATGAGTTTGAGCCATATACCCCAAAACGAGAGATAACGGTGGGGCTTGTTGCCGATGCCTTTACGGAGGAGGTGCGTGAGAAGATGGCACGCCGAGCGCCAAAACGATATGAGGCACTGTGCGCTATTGAGAAGGCGGGCGGCGTTGCGCCACGACACGCCGTAGAGTTGGATTCTACGGCATTGAAGGCACTCTGCAAAGTGGGCTTGGTCGAGATCGGGGAGCGAGATTATACCCTCGACTGTGAGTGGAGCAAAACACTCCTGCCAAGATTATCATCAGCGCAATCAAAGGCTCTCAACGAGATACAAAATGGCTTGACCGACAAGCGAGTTGCACTATTGCACGGCGTTACAAGTTCGGGCAAGACCGAGATTTATACACATCTTATCGAGGAGCGACTCTCGCAAGGCGAGGATGTATTGTTCCTTGTCCCCGAAATATCGCTCACAACGCAGTTGGTGGAGCGTATGCGTGGGCTTTTTGGCGAGAGTGTTACGGTCTATCACTCTAAACTAACACCACAACAACGCACAAAACTCTACACCGATATGCTCTCCTCGGAGAGTGGGAACTTTGTGGTTGGAGCGCGCTCGGCGTTGTTCCTGCCATACAAAAAATTGGGCTTGGTGGTGGTCGATGAGGAGCACGATTCGAGTTATAAGCAATCAGAGCCAAACCCTCGCTACAATGGTCGTGATGCGGCGATAATGTTGGCTGCACTTCACAATGCAAAGGTGGTTTTGGGCAGTGCTACACCATCGCTCGAAAGTTATGCTAATCACCTATCGGGTAAGTATGCCTACACTTTGTTGACGGAGCGATATGGAGGTGTGGAGATGCCCGATATTAGAATTTCGGATACGGTGCGCAATGTTAAGCGCAATGAGCGTAAGTTGCACTTTAATAAGGAGTTGCTCGATGGCATTGCGGAGCGATTGGAGTGTAATGAGCAGGTTATTCTCTTCCAAAATAGACGAGGATATTCGCCCTATATGGAGTGTCCGTCGTGCGGTTGGTCGGCTCGATGTCCGCACTGTAATGTAACACTATCGGCACATCAGCAGAAGGGACGAATGGTGTGCCACTACTGCGGCTACAATGAGCCAATACAGCGCTATTGTCCAAATTGCAAGACGAGCGAATTGAAACCTATGGGCTTCGGTACGGAGCGAGTTGAGGAGGCTATATCGGAACTCTTTCCCGATGCGAGAGTGTTGCGACTTGATGGCGATACCGCCACTTCGAGTGCAGCCTACAACCGCATTATTGGCGCCTTTGCTCGCCACGAGGCGGATATATTGGTTGGCACACAGATAGTGTCGAAGGGTTTGGACTTTGCGGATGTTACCCTGATTGGAATCTTGAATGGCGACAACCTGCTCGCTTCGCCCGATTTTAGGGCAGAGGAGAGGGCTTGGCAACTGATAATGCAGGTGGCAGGTCGCTCTGGCAGACGAGATAAGCGAGGCGAGGTGATTATTCAGACAGCCGAGCCTACGCACCCAATATATTCGACGATTGGCGACTACGACAAATTGGCGTCGAAACTCCTTGCCGAGCGCAAGCAGTTTGGTTATCCGCCATTCGTGCGAATAGTGAAGATTGCAATGCGCAGTGCCAATCAAAAACAACTTGTAGACTCCTCTTTGAAACTTGGCGAGCAGTTGCGTAATCGCTTTGGTCGCAGGGTGTTGGGCCCTGTAACACCACTTATCGACAGGGTGCGTGGCGAGTGGCGAGTGGAGTTGATGTTGAAGGTCGAAGTCGAGGCATCATTCGCCAAAGCAAGGGCTATTTTGAGAGAGGAGATTGCTCACCTGCGTGAGGTGAATGAGTACCGAAACATTACGATAATTTGCGATGTCGATATTTTGTGATATATCGGGTGTTGTGGGTGATGTAGCATCGTTAATTCTACCTCGCACCTGCTTGGCGTGCGGTAGGGTGCTACTCGAAAACGAGAGTTCGATATGTCTGGCGTGTCGCTACAATATGCCGTTGACCAACTTTGCTCGACACAAGGATAACCCCGTGAAACTCCTCTTCGAAAATGTCCTTCCTGTTGAGGCGGCTTCGGCGATGTTTTGGTTTGTGGGCGGTACAGAGTGGCAACGCATAGTCCACAACTTCAAGTACTATGGTCGTTGGCTCTTTGCACAGAAGATGGGCGAGTGGCTTGGCGAGGAGTTGCAGGAGAGTGGCGATTTCGATGGGATTGATTTGATTGTTCCCGTTCCGTTGCACTATCGTAGACGCTTGGCACGAGGATACAACCAATCCGAGCAGTTGGCGCTTGGAGTTGGGCGCAAGATGGGTGTGAAGTGCGATTTTCGTTCGGTACGCCGTTGCTCCTACAACGAGAGTCAAACCTCGAAGAGTCGCACCGAGAGGTGGGAGAATGTGGAGGAGATTTTCGAGGTGCGCAATGCCAAAAAGTTGCGTGGTCGGCACCTCTTGCTGGTAGATGATGTGTTGACTACGGGAGCAACAATAAGTTCGTGTGCCTCGGCAATTGTCAAGGCGTGCGAAGGAGATGTGAAAATTAGTATTGCTTCTCTGTCGGTCTCTCGGCGCATTATGCAGGAGCGATAGAGTTTTCAAAAAGATATAAACATCATAGAGCGTTATAGAGTGGCGATTTTGTGGCTACAATAGCCGTTATGAACAGAGTTTTCAACACGCACGCACGAGCGCATATTGATGGAGTAGCAAAAAAAGGCTACTTTTGTGGGATAAAAGCAGAAAAAGATGGCAAAGGAGTTCAAAAATAGCAAGAATAGCGGTGCTTTTGCAGAGTTGGCACCAGAGGTTGTAGGCACAGTACCTCCGCAGGCTGTGGAGTTGGAGGAGGCTGTCCTCGGAGCGTTAATGCTCGAATCGGACAAAATCACCGAGGTGCAGGAGTATCTCACCGAGGCGTCATTCTACAAGGAGGAGCACAGACTCATCTACCGTGTTATGAATGAGTTGGCATTGGCACAACAGCCAATCGACCTCTTCACAGTAACCAATCAACTCAAATCGAAGCGAGAGTTGAAGAAGGTGGGTGGAGCAACCTATCTTGCACAACTTACCCAGAGAGTAGGTACTGCGGCAAATATCGAGTTCCACTCTCGAATTATCACCCAGAAGCATATCCAGCGTGAACTTATTCGTGCATCGAGCGAAATCCAGCGCCAATCATACGATAGTACCATCGATGTAAATGACCTTATCGGCTATGCTGAGGGTGAGGTATTGAAGATTACCGAGGGCTATGTGAAGCGTTCAGTGCAGACCGCAAGCGACATCCTTCGTGCCACAATCCGCCAGATTGAGAAGGCTGCCGAGAACGACTCTCGTTACAGTGGAGTCTGCACAGGCTTTACCGATTTGGACAACATCACACTCGGTTGGCAACCGTCAGACCTTATCATCATTGCTGCTCGTCCAGCGATGGGTAAAACAGCCTTTACCCTGACAATGGCTCGAAATATGGCTGTCGACTACGACGCACCTGTGGCGTTCTTCTCGTTGGAGATGTCGTCTGTGCAGTTGATGACTCGTTTGGTTTGTGCCGAGACGGGTATTCACGGTCAGACTATCCGCAGCGGAAAACTCACTCCGTCGGAGTGGAAGACGCTCGAAACAAACACCAAGGCCCTGGGTATGGCTCCACTCTATATCGATGATACGCCTGCATTGTCAATCTTCGAGTTCCGCTCGAAGGTGCGCCGCTTGAAGGCTAACAATGGCATCAAAATCATTATGGTGGACTACTTGCAGTTGATGACCGCAGCAGGAGCAGGCGACAAGGGTAACCGTGAGCAGGAGGTGGCATTTATCTCTCGTTCGTTGAAGGGTATTGCCAAGGAGTTGAATGTGCCGATTATCGCCCTTTCGCAGTTGAGCCGTGCAACGGAGTCGCGTGGTGGCTCGAAGCGTCCACAGTTGAGCGACCTTCGTGAGTCGGGTGCTATCGAGCAGGATGCCGACCTTGTAGCATTTATCCACCGCCCAGAGTACTACGGTTTCACCGCAGGCCCAGGCGAGGAGCCAGTTGAGGGCTTGGCAGAGTTTATCATCGCCAAGCACCGTAATGGCTCGGTTGAGGATGTAAGGCTGCGCTTTATCAAAGAGCAGGCAAAGTTTACCAACTGGGATCAGATAAACACCACGATGGCTCAACCTTCATTCGAGCAGTACGAGGAGGTGGCGAGTGCGTCGTTTGCTCAACCAACAGGCTTGCAGGGTGCAACCAGCAACGAGTTTGATATCTCCCGTGTGGCTCCAACGCCAACCGATGAGGCTCCATTCTAAATCATATATAGTTAGACGATGTTTGTAAAGTGTTTTGCGGGCGCAATTGTAGGCATTAAGGCAGTTAAGGTCGATGTCGAGGTGAATGTTGCAGGGGGAGGCATAGGTCTTTTCCTTGTAGGTCTGCCCGACAATGCCGTGAAGGAGAGTGAGCAGCGTATTCGCTCCGCTTTCGAGAACTCGCAACGCCGTATGACCGCTAAAAAGGTGGTTGTAAATCTTGCTCCTGCCGACCTTCGCAAGGAGGGCTCAGGCTTCGATTTGCCAATTGCAGTGGGTATTTTGGCGGCAACACAACAGATTTTGGATACACGCCTTGCCGACACAATGTTTGTGGGAGAGTTATCTCTCGATGGCGCTGTTAAGCCAGTGCGAGGCACTCTTCCTCTTGCCGTAATGGCAAAAGAGTGCGGCTTGCAACGCATTGTAGTTTCGGCTGCAAGTGCGCACGAGGCGGCAGTTGTTGAGGGGTTGGAGGTTATACCCGTAAATAACCTAAAAGAGGTTATTGCCTACCTGAACAACGAGATAGATATTGCTCCTGCCGAGGCAAAGGTTGCGGAGAGTGCCGAGATGCAGAGCCTCTATGCCGAGGACTTTGCCGATGTCAAAGGTCAGCGCGATGTGAAGCGAGCCTTGGAGATTGCAGCCGCAGGAGGACACAATGTGCTGATGATTGGCGCACCCGGCTCCGGTAAGACTATGCTGGCTCGTCGTATGCCTACGATTATGCCACCAATGACTTTGGACGAGGCTGTCGAGGCTACAAAAATTCACTCCGTAGCGGGTAAGTTGGGCGAGAATATAGGCTTGATGACCAAACGCCCATTCCGAGCGCCACACCACCTCACTTCGCAGGTGGCACTTATCGGTGGTGGCCAGTCGCCACAACCCGGCGAGGTTAGTTTGGCTCATAATGGCGTGTTGTTCCTCGACGAGTTGCCAGAGTTTGGTCGCAATGTCTTGGAGGTGTTGCGCCAACCGTTGGAGGATAGAGTGATTACCATCTCACGAGCAAAATATAGCGTGGAGTACCCATCTAATTTCACTCTGATTGGAGCAATGAACCCTTGTCCGTGCGGATTTTACAACCACCCTACCAAGGAGTGCTCGTGCCAGCCGTTTGCGATAAATCGCTACTTCTCACGCATCTCGGGTCCTTTGTTGGACCGCATTGATCTGCACATAGAGGTCGTGCCGGTACCGCTATCCGAGATAAATGGCGACCAAGTTGAGGAGTCGAGTGCCGAGATTCGCAAGCGAGTTATGGCGGCTCGTGAAATTCAGTCGCTCCGCTTTGAGGGGACACCCATACATTCGAATGCGATGATGAATTCGGCTATGTTGCGCCACTTCTGCCCATTGAGTGGAGAGGTGCGTAACCTATTGGAGAGTGCTATGCGCCGATTAAACCTCTCGGCTCGTGCCTACGACCGAATTATTAAGGTGGCACGCACAATTGCCGACCTTGCGGGTGCAGAGAATATCGAGGCGATGCACATTGCCGAGGCGATAAATTATAGAACACTTGATAGAGATAGTTGGGGAAGATAAAGAGTAAGAAGATATGAAACAGATTAAGAGTATACTTGTTGTGGCTGTGTTGGCGTTGGTAGGTTGCGCTTCCGAGAGCGACAAATACGATGTAAATTACTACCCTTGCACCTTCGAAGGGGCATATTGGGATGGTTTGGTAGATGCTAATCTCAACAAAGATAAACTCGTAGAGGGAAGTTTTGCCAAAGAGTGGCACGATGAGAAGAGCGACCTTGTGGGCGAGGTTGTAGAGCCATATCCAGGGTATTGGGAGGGCGTTGCAATATCGAACTTTTGCAGCAAAGAGCCCGATTCGGATGGAACATACGAGAAACAACTCTACGCCTATGTCGAGAAGCCCCATTCGGGTAAGAATTTTCTTGTCTGCAATGGCTTTATGAGTGGCTATGTGGAGCTTCGATTCAACAGCAAAACGAGCTTTATAGAGAGTATGATGGTGGCAAATACCACCTACTCACGCAACGCTACGGGCAATGGCTACCGCACCGCCGAGCGACCTCTCGGTGAGAACGAGTCGATTTGGATTGAGGCTGTGGGCTATGTAAACGGCTCTGATGAGATACAGGCAATAGCATCGTTCTACCTCTACAAGAATGGTAAACCTGCGTTTGAGGGGTGGAAGAAGTGGTATATGACCTCGATGTGCAAAATTGACCGACTCCGTATGTATATCAAGTGGGACGGCAAGGAGGAGTACAATCCATATCCAGCCTACTTCGCATTGGACGATATTGTTGTAGTGCGTCAGGAGTTGAAAGAGGAATTGAAGTAAAACATATTTATAAACCTATTAAAACATCAAAGAAATGAAAAAGATCTATTCGATTTTGCTTGTTGCTGCGGTAGCCGCAATGAGCACAGGTTGTGCAGAGAAAAAGGCTCAGGAGTTGTCTTTCACACAACTTATGGAGCAGTCTTCACCAGAGCAGGTACAGGCGTGGTACAATGGTGCATCGCGCCTTGATGCCGAGTACACCAAGGCTCACGCTGCGGAGTTGCGTGCGCAGAAGAAGTTGCTTGTATTCGACCTCGACGGTACTTTGTCGAACCACAAGTGCCCAATGCCAGAGGCTAACAGAGCGTTGCTCGATGCTCTCGGCAAGAAGTATCACATCGTAATGTGTGGTGCAGGTAACGCACCTCGTATCCACAAGCAGATGGAGCAGTACCCAATCGACATCGTGGGTAACTACGGTATGCAGCACGCAAAGGTTGTGGATGGCGAGTTGGTTATTACAAAGCAGATTGTTACCGAGGTTGATGCTGCATTCTTCCTCGAAAAGACCAACTACTTGCGTGAGAAGTATGGCTATACCAACTACTATGGTGAGCCTATCGAGTTCCACAAGACCGGTATGGTAACATTTGGCTTGCTCGGTACTACTGCACCAAAGGAGGAGAAGATTGTCTTCGATCCGGATCGTGCAAAGCGTCGTGTGATGTACCCAGAGGTGTTGGAGATCTTTAAGGATTATACCGTATATATCGGTGGCTCGTCATCATTCGACATCGTGGGCAAGCAGTACAACAAGTACGATGCAACAATGGAGTATGCCCAGATGCACGGTTACACCAAGGAGCAGGTGTTGTTTATGGGTGATGATATGGGTGATGGTGGCGGTGATAGCCATGTTCGCCTTGGCGGTATGGACTATATCCATGTACTCGACTACACCAAGATTCCAGAGATGTTGGCATTCTTGTTGGAGTAAGTCTTTACCCTCCCTTAACACAAAGCCCAACTAACGCTGTTAGTTGGGCTTTGTGCTACCAATTGAGCCGATTTCGGGATTTGAACCCGAGACCCCTTCATTACGAGTGAAGTGCTCTACCGCTGAGCTAAATCGGCAACGAGATTAGCGGTTTCGTTAGGCAAATATCGCAAAAAATCGCTATTCGCACAACTTTTTCATAATTTTTTGTATCTTCGTACTCTACAAGAGTCGAAATAGAAAATATATATGGGAAAAATAACTCTAAAACCTACCGAAAATCAGAATTACATTCTTCTTGGCGGGGATTTCCAAAAGGTGCTTGACCTCGCTCATAAGCAGGAGGCGGAGGGAGAGTTCGAAGCGGCGTGCAACACTCGCTACAAGGCATTTCAGCAGATTGTTGATGTTCTACCCGAAGAGGAGGCCGCAGAGTTGGATTTTTCACACCCAAACACTCGTGCAGCGATAGAGATTATCTATGGCTCGGCAGTGGACAACTTCCTTGCTGGCGATGTGGAACTCTCGGCTGCGCAACTCGAACTATTGTTGGAGTGCGATAGCGAGGACCATATCGAGGCTACGCCACAGTTGGCGTTGTGCTACATCGCATTGGAGGAGTGGGAGTGCTTGGAGGATATTTTGCCCGATTTGGGCGATAAGAGCGCATTCCGACCACTCGTTGAGGCTTTGGCGGAGTATGCTTGTACGGGCGATATTTCAGCCGAACAACTAACGGCATTGCGTCGTCATCGCCATCTCTGCGAGGAGTTGTGCGCTACGGAGCATACGGCAGACGAAAAGTACTTGAAAGATATTTCTTCGGAACGACCAACCCAACAGGCTCTCGCCCGTGAGATATATCTGCGATGTGAGCCACTCTTGCTTAAATACGAAGGTTTTGCCAATAAACTAAAATAGGATTGCAATTGCAATCCTATTTTATTATCAACTCCTCGGTGCGGAGTTTTGGAACAAAGTGTGTATCCCCCTGGCGATAGTAGGTTTGGTTTTCGCCCTCTGCAATATCGACCACCTCAATATGCTCTGCCGAGCGCCCTATGGCGATAATAAGTTGTGGCGTAAGCGCAAGGTGCAACCCTCGGCTTATCTCCTCCTTGTCGAATGCAGCAATGCAGACACCATTCAACCCCATCTCTACCGCACGAAGTAGAATAGTCTGGGCGGCAATACCCAAATCAATATCTACAAATCGCCCCTCCTTGGTGGCGCAAATTACCACAAAGGCTTGTGGCTCGTTGCCTTCAAATGGCAGGTTCAGTTCAGGCAGTGCCGCACCCAGGCGGATATGAGGTGCTACGAGGTGAGCCTCCTCTGCCGTAACAAGGCGAAAGCGCAAAGCCTGCTGATTTCTTGCCGATGGAGCGAGTCGTGCCGCCTCGACAAGTGATACGAGTTGGTCGTAGCGCACCGTAAACGAGTGGTCATAGCCACGCACCGAACGATTTTTAGCAAGGAGCGACATAAGCGACACTTTGCGAGTACGCACCGAGGCGCATTTCTGCGCCTCGTACTCCTCCATCTTTCGACCGAGATAGTTATCTGCCATTAATTTTATCTATTTTAGTTGTTTGCCTTTTGGTATCCGTCACGACTTGCGCCCCAAAGCGACAAGAATATCAAGATACCCACTACTGCCATAGCGATAACGCCAATAAATACATAGTTCCAACCATAGTGGTCAGCCAACCAACCAATTCCAAATCCCGAAACTGCGGTCGAGAGGTAGCCGAAGATACCAACCAAACCATTTGCAGTTGCGGCAGCCTTCTTTGTTGCCTGATTTGAGGCTGCGATGCCAATCAGTGCCTGTGGGCCATATATAAAGAAGCCCGCCATTGCCAACACGCCAATCAATGCCCAGTCGGGAGCCATTCCGGGGTTGAGGTAGAAGAGGTAGAATGCACCCATCGCTACGCCTGCTCCAACCGTACACCACAAGCAGGTGCGGTGTGCACGACCTGCGAAGAATCTATCTGTTACCCAGCCGGCAACGAGTGTGCCAACGATGGCCATAATCTCGAAGGCGGCAACGGTAATACCCGCCTTACCGTAGGACATACCGCAAGCCTCGGTCAGGAATTTCGGGCCCCAATCGAGTACCGAGAAACGAACGACATAGACGAAGAAATTTGCGATAGCCAATCCCCAAATTATAGGGTTTTTGTAGACCATCTTTCGTACATAGGCACGACGAGCCGAGGCATCACCTTCGTCGTTATCTAACGCTGTTTTTGCGGTTTCCAACTCTGGCAATCCCACCGACTTTGGCGTATCACGAAGGAGTGCAAATAGTCCTACTGCTCCGAACAAAGCAATTAAACCTGGCAACCAGAATGCCCACTGCCAGGCACCCGTATGCTCGGTGCGTGTAACAATGGCTTGTGTAGCCCTTGCCTGCGCTTTGTCGATACCACACTCTTCGGCAATCTCCGAAGTGCTAATCTCTACATTTTCCCTCTTTGCCTTGTCTACAACCTCTTTTACGGCGAAAAATTTCTCGTTAGAGAAGTTGTAGGTGGTAGTGTCTTGCTTTTCGGGAGAGGCTTTCAAGGTGTAGATAACATCTACCAAATAACCCTCTGCCACCCTCTCTGGCTCGCACACCTTAATAACCTTACCAATCGCCTCACTCGACTTCTTGACATCGTCTTTGAAGAGGGTAGTTACATAGTTTCTGGTTATCTTCTCAACATCTTGTTGCGAGTTGCTCAAATCGCTACCCATATTTGCCATAATAAATCCGCAGAGGATAGCCAGTACACTCGCTCCGATTGAGTGCGAGGTGTTCCATATTGACTGCTTTGTAGCCAACTCGTGCGGTGGAATCCAGTGCGACAGGAGTCGTGCGCAAGGAGGGTATCCACTACCTTGGAAGATGTTGTTTAGCATCAACAAAATCGCAAAAGCAACAATCAGGATGTGTGGTGCTTTGCCAATTTCGACGCCGAGGATGTGGGGCATAAAACCGAATGCGAGGCTCGCCAAGGCGCAGAGCGCAAGTCCTATCGACATATGATAGCGAGCATTCATACGGTCTGCCAAGATGCCGTTGAAGTAGCGTGAGAAGCCATATACTAATCCCACGACGGTCATCACGATACCAAACGAGGTATTCGAGATACCGTACTCGGCTGCCAAACCCGGCATTGCGAACGAGAAGTTCTTACGAACAAAGTAGAAGAAGGCGTAACCAAGCATCGTTACGATGATGGTGCGCCACTGCCATATTGCAAATCTCTTCTGTGTTTGGGTGTCCATAGTTTGTTATCAGTTTTCCGCTTTCCGCTTTCCGTTTTTCGTTTATTTAAGCCCGTGAGCCTCCTTGATGAGTTCACCCAACACCTCGATGCTGTCGCAAACCAAGTGTGGCTGCTTTGGTGCAGCGTCGCACACTTCGAGTGTTGTTTCGCCCGAAAGCACCAATACGCCAAATGCGCCTGCATTGTGTGCCATCTCGATGTCGGTGTAGATGCGGTCGCCCACCATTGCCACCTCGTCAGCCTCGTAGCCGAAGCGACCGAGGATACCCGACAACATATTTGGGTCTGGCTTGCCAAGGGTAATATCTGGACGACGACCAGTGGCGTGAGCGATACATTCAGCAATAGAGCCACAATCTACCAACACTACTGGTTGGTCGGTAGGGCAAACACGGTCGGGGTTGGTTGCGATGTAAGGCACATTTTGCGAAGCCCACCACGCCGCACGGCAGAGGCGGTTGTACTGCAAAGTCTTGTCGAAGGCAACAACCACTACATCTGGCACATCGTCAGCCGAATCCTCGGTTGAGATGAATCCTGCATTCTCGAACTCGGCAATCATCGAAGGGGTGCCGAGCAAGAAGAGGCGTTTAGCCTCTGGGTAGTGAGTCTTGATGTAGTCAATAGTGGCAATCGAGGTGGTATACATCTCCTCACGAGTAGCCTCGATACCCAACTTTGCCAACTTTGCGAGGTAGTCCGAGATGCCCGCTGATGGGTTGTTTGTGAGGAATGAATAGTTCACGCCCATCTCCTTCACACCAGAGAGGAATGCCTTGGTGTACGGGAAGAGGGTTGCACCCAAATAGATTGTGCCGTCCATATCGAGGGCAACATGCTTCAATTTGCGCAAACGCTCCATTAACTCATCGTAAGAGTAGATTGAGCGATACTTGTTAAATTCTGCCATAAGTATGTGATTTATTTGATTATTGTTGATTTCCCCTTTTGGTTTTTTTATCGAACAAAGGTAAGCCTTTTTTCGCTATTTATCAAAAAATTGAGAAGGTTTGCAAAGCAAAAACCAAATTAAAACAAAAAGCGGCTGTCGCAACTCGAAGTTACAACAGCCACATTTCTCGTCGGCTCCGACTCTTATCTCTTTGGTTGCAACACGATATACGGTACAATCATCTCCTCCATCGAGATACCTCCGTGTTGGAATGTATCACGATAGTAGCGGATGTGGCGATTGGCGTCGTTGTTGTAGACCAAGAAGTCGTTGTTGTAGGCAAAAATATAACTCGAAGTGAGGTTTGATGCAGGGAGTTGCACCTCCTCTGGGCGGGTAACCTCGAATACCTCCTTGCGGTTGTAGGCGAGGTTGCGACCAGTCTTGTAGCGCAGGTTTGCCGATGTTTCACGGTCGCCCGTAACCTTCACAGGGTTATCCACACGCACCGTTCCGTGGTCGGAGGTTATCACTACCGTATGACCACGCTCCGAGAGCAATTTAAGCAGTGTGAACAACTCCGAATGTTCAAACCACGAGCGAGTGAGTGAACGGAACGAAGCATCATCCTCGGTGAGTTGGCGGATAATCTCGGTCTCGGTACGAGCGTGCGAGAGAATATCCAAAAAGTTGTATACAATAACCGAGAAATCGGCATCGTAGATGCGTTGTATATTGTCAATCAACTTTCTGCCCGCCTCTGGGCGTACAAGTTTGTCGAATGACCACTTGTAGCGCTTGCCCGACTGTGCAATTTGGCGAGCAAGGAACTCCTCCTCGTATTGGTTTTTACCACCCTCTTCGTTGTCGTTGAGCCACTTGTTAGGCATCAACTTATCTATCGCCAACGGCATCAATCCCGCAAAGATAGAGTTTCGGGCGTACTGCGTAGCGGTTGGTAGAATCGAGCAGTAGAAGTCGTCTGTCGCAATGTCGAAGTAGCCACGCAACATACCGCTGATGGTGCGCCACTGGTCGTAGCGGAAATTGTCTATAAGCAATAGGGTGGTTTTACTATGGTTATCTACAACCGGGAAAACCTTGTTGCGCATAAGTGTATGCGACATCACGGGTGTAGCCTCATCACGAGAGTTTATCCACTCCTTGTAGTTGTTGCAGACAAAGCGTGAAAAGAGTCGATTGGCCTCGACCTTCTGATACTGCAAAATCTCACGGATGGAGCCATCACCTCCAACCAACTCTATATCCCAATTAACGAGTTTGCGGTATATTGAACTCCACTGCTGGAAGGTTGAGGCATTCTGCATCGCCACCGCAATACGACCAAACTCGGCACGATAGTCGGCGGTGGTCTGCTCGGTTACGAGTTGCTGCGAGTGGACATGCTTTTTTATGAGTGGCAACATCTGCGAAGGGTGTACGGGCTTAACGATGTAGTCGGCAATTTTTGAGCCTATCGCCTTATCCATAATATCCTCCTCCTCGCTCTTGGTAACCATAATTACGGGCGTGGTAGGGCGGACATCTTTGATGAGTGGCAGGGTTTCGAGTCCTGTCATTCCCGGCATCATCTCGTCGAGAATAATCACATCGTAAGCCACCTCCGCAGCCATATCTATTGCGTCGTAGCCATTGTTGCAGGTATCCACCTCGTACCCCTTCGATTGAAGGAGCAAGATGTGAGGTTTTAGCAACTCTATTTCATCGTCTACCCAAAGAATTTTAACCATAATTTACCTCCCTTTTGCTGCGAAAACATTGCGTATTGTGGGGTATGTAGTACGCAAATTCTCCTCCACCTCATTGGGTGAGCACCACTTGGCTTGGAGAATATCCTCCTCGGCTTGCGGTTTGGTTTGGCAGTGGTCTGCCTTCATCTCGAACCACGCCGTGCGCTTCAACTCCCACACTCCATAAACGCCGTAGGCGTGGAATGTATTGCACAAAAATCGAACAATTTTTGCCCCTTTGACACCGGTCTCCTCTGCAACCTCTCTCACAGCACACACCTCGTCGCTCTCGCCCGCATCGACATGCCCTTTTGGCAAATCCCAGCGACGATAGCAGAATATCATAAGGGTTTCTCCTTGTTCGTTCTCTACCAAACCTCCTGCTGCCTCAATATACTTGAACTCCGCAAAGAACTGCTCCTTTATAGCGTCGATTGCTCGGTCGCAAACCTCGATGGTGTTGTATGTTTCGAAAAATTTGAGTACATTCGCAATCGAAAGGTATGCCGAAGGTAGACGATAAGCCCCCTCAACACCACTCGGAGTGTCGGTGAGAATGAGCAACTTATCGGTAAAAAATATATCTGTACGCATCTTCGTTATCGATTTTATGGGATACAAAGATAGAAAAATTAACTAAATATGAGTATGAAAAAATCATTTATTGCTATGGCATTTTCACTTTTAGGCTTCGTTGGGTGCAATACAGCCCCTGCACCACTCGAAATTGACAACGCACTTTCGGCCGAGGAGATTGCCGCTGCACGCCTTACCCCTGAGGTGATGTGGAAGATGAGTCGCATAGGCTCGCACGCACTTTCGCCCGATGGCGAGACTCTGCTCTACACCCTTACTCGCTACAATATGGCGGAGAATCGTGGTATCTCGGTAATTGTAAGCCGTAACCTTACCACAGGTGAGGAGGTGGAGTTGACCGACCTCTCGGCAACTTCGGTATCGCCCGTATGGAGTGCTGACGGAAAGGATATTTGGTTTGCCACTACTCGCAGCGGCGATATGCAGTTGTGGAAGATGCAAGCCGATGGCTCGCAACCCAAGCAGGTGTCGAATATCGAGGGTGGTATCGAGGGTTTTGGTATCTCGCCAGACGAGAAGCACATCTACTACACCAAATTTGTCCACGCCAAAGATGTAAATTCGGCAGATCTTTACGATGATATGGCGAAATCGAAGGCTCGTATCTACGACGATTTGATGGTGCGCCACTGGGACTATTGGGATAAAGGAGAGTATCTTCACATCTTCGTTGCCGAGTTGTTGGCAAATGGCGTAGGCGAGGGTGTCGATATAATCGGCAAAAATTCGGCTTGGGATGCTCCACTTGCTCCATACTTCGACCACGCAGAGATTGCGTGGAGTCCTGACGGGGAGCAACTTGCCTACACTTGTAAGCCTTTGACCGGTACGGAGTATGCTGTATCAACCGACTCGGACATCTTTATCTACGATGTTGTAGGCGGACAGACACTTCTTTTGACAAAAGGTCGCAAAGAGTTTGCCTTTGAGGGTTACGATAAGTACCCTGTATGGTCGCCGAGTGGAGATAAAATCGCTTGGTGTTCGCAGGAGCGCCCAGGCAACGAGGCGGATAAGGCTCGACTTATGGTCGATGGCTCGGAGTGTATAAAATACTTGACCAAGAGTTTCGATTATAACGCTTCGAATGTGGTATGGGCAGACGATAATACAATCTACTTTATCGCTCCAATCGAGGCTACGCACCAGATTTGTCGTGTTAAGGCTGATGGAACAGGCGAGGTTGAGGTTATCACCAAGGGCGACCATGACATAAACTCATTTGAGATTAGAGGCGGTCGTTGTGTCGGCTCGGTGATGACTATCTCGATGGCTCCTGAACTCTTTGAGTTCGATTTGACAAACGGAGCGATGACAAAAATTACCTCTGTAAATGATTTTGTATACAACAATATCAAGATGGGCGAGGTGCAGAAGCGTTGGGTTAAGACTACCGATGGCAAGCAGATGCTCGTGTGGGTTATTCTTCCGCCAGATTTCGATGCAACTAAAAAATATCCTACCTTGCTCTACTGCCAGGGTGGTCCGCAGAGTGTTGTATCGCAATTTTGGAGTTACCGCTGGAACTTCCAGTTGATGGCTGCGCAAGGCTATGTTGTAGTTGCACCTAATCGCCGAGGTCTGCCTTCGTTTGGACAGGAGTGGCTCGACCAGATTTCGGGCGACTATTCAGGACAAAATATCCGTGATTACCTCGCTGCAATAGACGATGTTGCAAAGGAGAAGTGGTGCGACAAGGAGCATTTGGGCTGCGTTGGAGCGTCGTATGGCGGATATTCTGCCTTCTATCTTGCTGGTCATCACCAGAAACGCTTTAAGGCATTTATTGCCCACTGCGGAATCTTTAGCTTCGAGTCTATGTATGGCGAGACCGAGGAGTTGTTCTTCCTCAATAATGACTATGGTGGTGCTTACTGGGATAAGAGGAACAAGACCGCAATGCGCTCATACGCCAACTCGCCACACAAGGCTGTGGATAAGTGGGATACACCAATTTTGATTATCACGGGTGAGCGTGATTACCGCATACCTTATACGCAGTCGCTCCAAGCCTTCACTGCGGCTCGTGCGCAAGGTATTCCTGCTCGCTTGGTATCGTTCGAGAATGAGGCACATCAGGTATTCAAACCACAGAACTCTATCGTCTGGAATAGAGAGTTCTTCGGGTGGTTAGATAAGTATTTGAAATAGAATATGGGGCGGAGAAAACCGCCCCATATTCTATCTTCTATGAGATACTACAAGTAGACCTATCATCGTTACACCTGCATTGACCAGTAGGATTTCAAAGCCAAATTCGTAGCCATTCAACAACCACTCGGAGTTGAGGTCGAGTAGTAGCGACAATAGAGGTGCCAACACCACAACAATAGGTACAAACCTATCTCGCACCGCCCGCTTGGAGATAATTCCAAAGGCGAACATTCCGAGTAGAGGGCCATAGGTGTAACTTGCCAGACGATAGAACATATTTATAGCGCTATCGTTGCTCCATCGCTCGAAGGCGAATATAAGCCCCATCAGCAATACCGCAATTGCTATATGCACCCATTTGCGCACCTTGGTAAGTTTCTCCTCGGTGTAGGCGCTCTCGCCACCGAGAATATCCATTGTAAAGGATGTGGTAAGCGAAGTCAGCGCACTTCCCGTAGTCGAAAATGTTGCCGAGATTATGCCCAAAACCAAGAGTACTGACAACGCCATTGGCACACCCTCTTGGCTCGCAACAAAGGCAAAGACATCGTCGGCTTTGGCAACGCTCAGATTGCACTCCACAAGGTAGAGGTGCAACATCGCTCCCAAAACCAACATCAGCGCAATAACTCCCACCTGCAAAACTGAGGATAGCACCATATTGCGTTGTGCCGAGCGTTGAGTACGACTACTCAGGGCTCTCTGCATCATATCTTGGTCGAGTCCAGTATTCGCCACAATTAGGAATATGCCCGAGATGAACATCTTCCAGAAGTGGCGGCTATCTCTCACATCATCAAAGAAAAAAATCTGCGTAAAACCCCTCTCCGAGGCCTGTGCCATAGCCTCGCCAAACGATAAATCGAGCGAGCGAAGCACAAAGAATATGGCAAGCACAATACAGCCCACCATACAGAGGGTTTTCAGCACATCCGTCCATACAACCGATGCTACACCACCCCTATGGGTGTAGAGCCACACCAAAAAGATAAATAGCCCTGCCGTAACAAAGAATGGCACTCCAAGTGTGTTGCACAAGAGTTGTTGTACCACAATGCAAATCACAAATGCTCGCAACGAGGCACTAAGCACCTTCGATACAAAGAAAATCCACGCTCCCGAGCGGTGGCTACTTACGCCAAAACGACGGTCGAGATACTCGTACAACGAGGTTACATTCAGGCGATAGAATAGCGGAATAAGGAGGTAGGCAATAATAGTATATCCTACCACCACACCGAACATAAATTGCAGATAGGAGAATGATGAAATGGCTACCGAGCCAGGCAACGAGATAAGCGAAATGCCAGAAATTGGAGCACCAACCAGAGCCAACCCCACCACCAAAGCCGACTGCGAACGCCCACCCTTGAAGAAGGTGGCGTTGGTGGCGTTGGTGCTCGATCTCCTCGCCACAGCAAAGAGTAGCAAGAGATAGAGAGCAATGGTTAGAAGGGTTAGTATCGGAGTCATAGAGTGTTACAATCTATCCAATACTCGGCGGATAATCTCTACGCTTTCTCGAATCTCATCATCAGAGATTACGAGAGGTGGCGAGATGCGGAAGGCGGTGGCGCAATAGAGGAACCAATCGCTCATAATGCCCTCCTCCTTGAACATCTCCATAACTTTGAAGAGTCGCTCTTCTGTGCCGAGTTCTACCGCCAACAAGAGTCCACTACGACGAATTTCGAGTACGGCAGGGTGGTCGCATAATAACTCCTCGTATAGAGCGCCCTTGCGCTCCACATCGGCAACGATATTATGCTCTTTGAGGTAGCGAAATGCCGCCAAACCTGCGGCACAACATACGGGATGCCCACCAAAGGTGGTAATATGACCAAGTACCGGATTATCCTGCAACGAATCCATAATCTCCTTCGACGATACGAAGGCTCCGAGTGGCATACCTCCACCAAACGCCTTGGCAAGGCACATTATATCGGGCGTTACGCCATACTTCACGCAGGCAAACATCTCGCCCGAACGCCCCATTCCCGTCTGAATTTCGTCGAATATAAGCAGGGCACCCACCTCATCGCATCGCTTGCGCAATGCTTGCAGATAACCCTCTTGTGGGAGTCGTACTCCCGCCTCGCCTTGCACTGGCTCACACAACACACAAGCGGTCTTTTCGGTGATTTTTTGTAGGTCGTCAAACGAATTAAAATCTAACGCCTTGCAGTCGGGCAAAAGAGGTCGGAATGCGTTTTTCCACTCCTCGCCCTCGGGCTCGCCCATCATACTCATTGCTCCGTGTGTCGAGCCGTGGTATGCTCGGCGCATCGAAATCATCTCGGTGCGGTGGGTGTATCGTTTTGCCAACTTCAAAGCACCCTCGACAGCCTCGGCTCCCGAATTGAGGAAATAGACACTCTCCAACGGAGAGGGCAACGCCTCGGCAATCTCTACGGCATACTCCACTTGTGGTCGCTCGACCATCTCGCCATAGACCATAATGTGCATATATCGCTCCGCCTGACGCTTTACCGCCTCAACGACTGCGGGGTTGGCGTGGCCGACATTGCTTACCGAAACGCCCGACACAAGGTCGAAGTAGCGTTTTCCTTCGGGTGTGTAGAAAAACACACCTTCGGCTCTCTCGACTCCTACAAGCATAGGCGAAGGAGAGGTCTGCGCCACATTGGCGAGAAACTGACGACGAAGAATTTGTGAATTAGACATATCTCCAAAAAATTACTACGCAAAGGTACAAATCTATTTTTGCAAAGCAAAAAAAGTTATTACTTCTCCATAATGATTCCTCCACCAAGCACCATATCGCCACGATAGAATGCGGCGGCTTGACCAGGTGCGATGGCGGTCAATGGCTCGTGAAGGCGAACAAGTAGGGTGTTGTCGGCAAGGAGTGTTACAGTGCAACGATTTTCCTGCTTGCGGTAGCGGATCTTGACAACGACATCGTCGAGCCCTAAGAGGAGTGCAGGGTTTATGATATTCCAATCTTTCAGTCGCATTTCGGTGCGCTCCAACGAGCGCAAATCACCCAATACCACCTTGTTCTCCGCAGGCACAATCTCCTTAACAAAGACCGCCTGGTTGAGGTCTATGCCCAAGCCTCGTCGCTGACCAATGGTGTAGAATGGATAGCCCTCGTGCCAAGCGATGAAGTTACCCTCTGCATCTACAAATTTACCCTTCTGAATAGCCTCTGCGGGAACTCTACTACGAAGGAATGTGCGATAGTCCATAGGGCAGAAGCAGACTCCAAGGCTATCCCTTTTTTGTGCCGCCTTCAAAAAGCCTCGCTCCTCGGCAATTTTGCGCACTTGCTGTTTGGTCAATTCACCCATTGGCAAGACCATTCGCTCCAAAATATCCTGTGGCACTCCCCATAGGAAGAAAGATTGATTTTTATCCTCGTCAGCACCATTTGTTATGTGCCAATAATTGTCGATTTTTCGCTTTTGAACATAGTGGCCAGTCGCCAGGTGGTATATGCCCATTTCGTCGGCAATTCGGCGGAGTAGCGGCCACTTCAATCGGTTGTTGCATAGGGTACAAGGTACAGGTGTATGCCCCGACATATATTCGCTGACAAAGTAGTCAATGATGGTCGATTTGAAGAGTTCTCGCTGGTCGGATATAATGTGCTGAATGCCCAGACGACTGCACAAATCACGAGCGTCGTCGAGATACTCGGTGTTGCCATCCTTTTCGTAAAAACGGAATGTTACGCCGACAACCTCGTATCCTGCATCTTGCAGGAGCATTGCCGCTACGGAACTATCCGTGCCACCGCTCATACCTAACAAAACTCTCCTCTTTGCATTCATAGCGCAAAGATAGCGAGAAAAAACGAGATGATAAAATATGTCAATTAGCACAAAAACAAGGGACAACCGCAGTGGTTGTCCCTTGCAATAAGAGGGTTATAGTTTAGCCGAGTGTATCCTCCTCCCAGCCGAAGCCAGGGAGAGCAACACTTGTGCCGTAACCGCCTTCAACGGCTACCTCGAAAATCTCAA
>JAGCLL010000011.1 GCA_017647025.1 Alistipes sp.
ACCTTCGAGAGTGAGGTTGGTGGAGTAAAGACCGTTCTCTCGGTTGGTATTGCTAACTCGGAGGAGTTGCGTACCCAACTTGGTGCTTGGGGCGAGAGTGGCTATCCGATGTATTGGAGCAATGGCGACAAAATTTCGGTAAATGGCGTTGAGTCTAACGCTTTGGTACTCGAAGAGGGTGAGAAGAGCGTTGAGGCTGAGTTCGGTTTCGGCGAGAGCCTCTCTACTCCTTACTGCATCGCTTACCCAGCGGCAGTAGCAGGACAGGTGAAGTTCGCTGCTAACCAGTCGCATGCAAACAACACCACTTTCGGCGACAATGTTGCTGCAATGTGGGGTTACAGCGAGAATGGCGAGGGCGTTACATTGCAGCACCTCACTGGCGTATTGAAAATCGGCGTTGTTGCTGATGGCTCTCTCGGCGAGAAGAACCTCGTTTACGCTCAGGTGTCGACTATCGACCGTGCGCCTATCGCAGGTGATTTCAAGTTCGATTTTGCGAATGGCAAACTTGGCGAGGCTACTGCAACTGCTACCGAGGTTATCTCTTACTCGTTTGGCGAGGGCGTATTGCTCGACACTGCACTCCCAACTTACTTGCACATCGCAGTTCCTGCTGGCAAGTACGACGAGTTGTATGTAACTTTGTATGACGAGGATGGTGGCGTGATGTACGCAACTGTTAAGGCTGGCGACTCGAAGCCACTCGCAGCAGGTAAGGTGCGTGAGTTCAAGAAGGACGGCGTTGAGCAGTTGATTAAGTATGTGCCAAATGGCGAAACCTTCATCATCAAGGATGCTGCATCGTTGGATTCGTTCGCAAAGCAAGTAAAGGCAGCTACTGCTGATGCTCCATTTACAAAGGATGTACTCTTTGTTGCAGATGTTGATGCATCGGAGTGTACAGAGCCACTTGATTTTACTTGGAATTCGGTTCACAAGGTGAATGGTGTATCGAAGGTTGCTACTATCAACGGAAATGGTTATGCTGTTAAGAACTTGACCACCCCATTGTTCAACTATTTGTACGCAAATGTTAGAGGTTTGCATATTCGCAATGCAAATATCAACGAGACCGTAAATCCGAATGTGGGTACATTGGCTCGTAGAATCTACACAACCAAAGAGGTAGGCCCTGTATATGTTGAGCACTGCTCGGCTTCGGGAGAGATTGTGGTTAATTGTGAAAACTATACTTACGCAGTTGCTGCGTATGACCCACACTCAGTTGGTGGTATTGTAGGTGTTTTCGGAGGTATTACTTGCCGCAATTGTATCAACTACACAAATGTCTTGATTAAGCAGACCATCAAAAAGGGTAACACCACTTGGGTATGTCCTTGTACCGGTGGTATTGTTGGTAATATCGGCCATGTTGGTACCAACATTTGGACAAATCTTACCGATTTGGAGAATAGAGGAAATCTCACTATCAACGACCAATCTTTCACCGATGTGCCAACTATGACTACATACTCGAAGGTTGCTCCATTCTTTGGCGGTATTGCTGGTAGTTGTGCGGGTGCAAATAGCGGCGCAACATACAAGAACCTTGTAAACCGTGGAGATGTAACCTTGGATGGAAGTTATGCGAATAACACTCGATTTGGAGGTATCTTCGGTCAAGTTAAGCAAGATAAGAGTATCGCTATTGAGAATGTATACAACTATGGTAAAGTAACCCTCAAAGGCAAAGGTGTTCGTCAGATTCAAATGGGAGGATGCTTTGGTTTGGTAAACAAGGGTACTATATTGAAGAATGTCCACAACTATGGCGAGGTAAAGATTGAAGATGGCACTGTCTGTGGATACCTCATGTGCGGTGGTATTCTTGGCGAGCATCTGATTGATAGCGGAGTTTTGAATCTCAATTCTACACGAGATGTTTATGCTAATTGTAGCAACAATGCCCCTGTCTATATTGGTTGTAACAATGTCACTTCACTTACCGCCGAGAAAGATGGTCAGTATTACCGTATCGGAGGTATCGCTGGTTGGTCGCAGGCATATATGTACAATTGCAACAACAATGAGAAAGGTTCAATTACCTGTAAAGGAACTCTCCTCGACTCTTATACTTCAAAAAATTACTTCAGCGTAGGTGGATTGGTTGGATATAAGAACGTAAATGCAATCGACGAATCTTACAACAAGGGAACTGTTTATTGCGATA
>JAGCLL010000084.1 GCA_017647025.1 Alistipes sp.
GGTGAGTTGGCTGGCGTTCTCGGTTACACTAACGAGGATGTTGTATCGTCTGACTTCTTGGGCGACGCTCGCACTTCGATCTTCGACGCTAAGGCTGGTATCGCTTTGACTGACACATTCGTTAAGGTTGTATCTTGGTACGACAACGAGTGGGGTTACTCGAACAAGGTTCTCGACCTTATCTCAGTAATGAAGGCTTACAACAAATAGTAGTTGTTAAGTATAGAGAAATAAGGCTTGGAGTTATGCTCCGAGCCTTATTTTTTTGAAGATAAGGATTGGGGCAAGTGTTGTGAGGCGGACAACCTCATTCCCTTCAACAAAAAAATGGCAAGGATCTCTCCCTGCCATTTTTTCAAATATCAAGTAATATATTACAAGTTATCCTTCTCGATATCCTTGAAGTAGCGGTAAGTACCAACCTTCAACTCAACAGTTGCAGCATCGTCGCATACAACCATACCACGAGGGTGTACCTGAATAGCCGAAGCGGTGTAAACATGCGAATAGCCGCCCTCGATGCAGTGGTGCAATGCCATAGCCTTCTTGTGACCGAATGCCTGGATAATAACCTCCTTTGCTGACAATACAGTAGCAACACCTACCGACATAGCCTGCTTTGGCACCTTGTTCACATCGTTATCGAAGAATCGAGAGTTTACGAGCAATGTGTCGTAAGTCAAGGTCTTAACACGAGTGCGTGAACTGAGCGACGAGAATGGCTCGTTGAATGCCAAGTGGCCGTCCTCACCAATACCACCCAAGAACAAGTCGATACCGCCTGCTGCAACGATTTTAGCCTCATACTCCTCGCACTCCTTAGCCAAGTCTGGTGCGTTACCATTGAGGATATTTACATTTGCTGGGTTGATATCTACATGGTTGAAGAAAGTGTTCCACATAAACGAGTGGTAACTCTCTGGGTGCTCCTCTGGCAAACCAACATACTCGTCCATATTGAATGTTACAACATTCTTGAACGATACCTTACCTGCCTTATACAACTCGATGAGGTGCTGATAAGTAGAGATAGGTGTAGAACCAGTAGGCAAGCCAAGAACGAAACGACCACCAGCCGCCTCCTTCTCATTGATACGCTTAACAATGTACTCAGCAGTCCAGCGACCCGCAATCTGCTGATTGTCCTGAATAATAAGTCTCATAACTTTACTTTTTTTAGTGTTAAACTAAGATTAAATAATATATTTTTTTAACTATTTGTCAAAAAATCCCGATACACTCTCTTGCAAGAGCGATATCGGGGTTTGTTTATATTCTTGGGTGTGAGGTCAACACGAACGAATAACTCTCATTAATTCGAGCAGGTACTCGTTCCGACTGTTGCATCAGTCCCCTAAGTGTGTAATCAGCAATTAGACCACCAACTCTGGGTAAGGCAAACTTGCTGTTCATTCTCATTTTATTATTTTTCAATTCTACTCCTCGTCAGCCTCGGCCATTGTGTGGTATACATTCACCACATCGTCGTCCTCCTCCAACTTCTCGACCAACTTCTCGACAGCCTCACGGCCTGCTGCATCGAGTTCCTTGGTGTCGGTTGGGATACGAACAGACTCTCCCGACACAATCTCATAGCCCTGATCATCGAGCCACTTCTGAATTGCACCAAACGACTCGTATGGAGCATAAACATTGATGCCATCCTCCTCAACATAGAACTCGTCTACTCCGAGGTCGATCATTTCGAGTTCCAACTCCTCTGGATCTACACCCTCAGCCTTAAACTTGAATACGCACTTGTGCTCGAACATAAAGCCTACCGAGCCTGAGTTACCGAGAGTACCACCACACTTGTTGAAGTACATACGGATATTTGCCACGGTACGATTGGTGTTGTCGGTTGCGGTCTCTACGAGCACTGCGATACCATTAGGACCATATCCCTCGTAGATTACCTCCTTGTAGTCAGCAGCATCCTTGTCGGTTGCTCGCTTAATAGCACGCTCGACATTCTCCTTTGGCATATTCTCGGCCTTTGCATTCTGAATCAAGATACGAAGACGAGTGTTTGCCGATGGATCCGAGCCACCAGCCTTAACCGCCATTTCAATCTCCTTGCCAATTTTGGTGAAGACACGAGCCATGTGTCCCCATCTCTTCATCTTTCGTGCTTTGCGATACTCAAATGCTCTTCCCATAATTTTATTATATATAGGTATATAATGTTTAACATCTTTACGAAGATTACCTACCCAAAATCGGCGTAAGTACCACCTTCCAACTCGCAAAGATAGAAAAAAGATAGAAAATATATATCTATTTTCTCAACTTTTTGAAAAAAAATTTGCAAAACCGAAAAAAGGTAGTACCTTTGCGCTCGGAAAGATGGCAGAGTGGTCGAATGCGGCGGTCTTGAAAACCGTTGATCTTCACGGGTCCGGGGGTTCGAATCCCTCTCTTTCCGCCACAAAGAGCAGTGAAAATCACTGCTCTTTTTTTGTGGCAGAAAGAGAGGGATTCGTTCAGCGTGTAGCGCCTCGGCAGAGTTGTCTGCGCTGTGTGAATGTGTGCGTAGGCTAATTGCTACGCAATTATAAGTCTTGTGTGTATAGTCGAAAAGTAAATAAATCTCCTTTTCGCCTATCCACCCAACACTTACAACTTCGTTGTACGCCTACGCTCTCATCTTGGCTTGCTCTGCTCTCGGCTTCTGCCGCCGTTCGAATCGGTTGTGAGGAAATGGGATTGTTGGGGTTAATAGGATTTGATGGGATTTGATGGGAAACGCACCTTCGGTGCTTAATAGGATTTAATAGGAACGGGTATCTAATCCCTCACTACTCACTAATTGAAAGTTTTCCGTTTTCCGTTTTTATAATTATCTTTGCGTAAATAATTATTTCAGTTATGAATTTCAGAATTGGTCACGGATATGATGTTCACGCCTTGGGCGAGGGTTTGCGCCTTGTTTTGGGCGGGGTGGAGATTCCTCACGAAAAGGGTTGTATCGCTCACTCGGATGGCGATGTATTAGTGCACGCTATTTGCGATGCATTGCTTGGAGCATTGGCTCTTGGCGATATAGGCAAGCACTTTCCCGACACCTCCGAGGAGTTCAAAGGTATCGACTCGCTTATATTGTTACGCAGAGTGGTTACTCTCATTGGCGAAAAGGGCTACAAGATTGGAAATATCGACTCCACAATCGCAATGCAACGCCCCAAATTGCGACCACACATCGACCTTATGCGCCAGCGTATTGCCGAAGCGGCAGGTATTGCCGTAGAGCAAGTTTCGGTGAAAGCAACCACAACCGAGCGACTCGGCTTCGAGGGTGAGGAGAAGGGCGTATCGGCAACAGCAGTAGCATTATTAGTCAAAAATTAAAAGTTAAAATTCAGGATATTATGTCAATTAAAAATTTAGAGCCAAAATTGGTGTGGGGACTCTTCGATGAGATTACAAAGGTACCACGCCCATCAAAGAAAGAGGAGAAGATTGGTAAGTATCTCGTAGAGTTTGCCCAGAAGCACAATTTGGAGTATCAGTGTGATGCCATTGGCAATGTTGTAATTCGCAAGCCCGCATCGGCAGGTTACGAGGCTCGCCCTACCGTAGTGTTGCAAGCACACACCGATATGGTTTGCGAGAAGAACTCGGATAAAGTTTTCGACTTCGAGAACGAGGCAATTCAGACCTACATCGACAATGGCTGGGTTAAGGCCGATGGTACTACGCTCGGAGCAGACGATGGCATCGGCATTGCAGCGGCTTTGGCTCTGTTGATTGACGAGTCGGTGGCTCATCCGGCACTCGAAGCCCTATTTACAGTTGACGAGGAGACCGGTTTGACCGGAGCATTCAACTTGGGCGAGGGTATGGTTAAGGGCAAGTATCTCATAAACCTCGACTCGGAGGATGAGGGAGAGGTATTTATCGGCTGTGCTGGCGGTGTTGATACATTGGCTTATCTGCCACTTGCAACCGAGGCTGCACCTGCCGATTACGCCTACTACAAGGTTGCTATAAGTGGTCTTTTGGGCGGACACTCTGGTGATGACATCGACAAGGGACACGCCAACTCGAACAAGTGGGCAGCCCGTATTGCCGAGCGTGCAACACGACTGTTTGGTGCAAAGTTATCGCACTTCGATGGTGGCAACCTTCGCAATGCCATTCCTCGTGAGGCCTATGTCATTTTGGGAGTTCCAAGCACAAAGGCAAGCGAGTTTGAGAGCGATGTTAAGGCGTTTGGCGAGGTTTTGCGCTCCGAGTTTTCTATCGTTGAGAAGGGGGCAAAAGTCGCACTTTCAAATGCGGAGGCGCCAACAAGTGTATTGACAGAGCAGACACAGCGCAACCTTCTTTTGGCCTTGATTGGCGTGCCGTCGGGCGTGTTGGCTATGTCGGCAGCGATGCCTGGTTTGGTCGAGACATCAACAAACCTCGCATCAGTGAAGTTCGCAGATGACAAAATCGTCATCACAACCTCGCAGCGTTCATCATCGGAGAGTGCGAAAGAGTATGCCAAGTTGCATGTTGAGTCGGTATTTGTAGCGGCTGGCTGCGAGGTTGTTCACTCGGACGGTTACCCAGGATGGTCGCCAAATCCACAATCAGCACTCCTCGAATGTACCAAGGAGGCTTACAAGAAGTTGTTCGGCTCGGAGCCAAAGGTGCGTGCTATTCACGCAGGTTTGGAGTGTGGTTTGTTCCTCGAAAAGTATCCACACTTGGAGATGGTTTCGTTTGGCCCTACCCTTCGTGGCGTTCACTCGCCCGATGAGCGACTCGAAATAGCGACCGTAGATAAGTTCTGGAAGTTACTTGTAGAGGTAGTTGCTACAATTCAATAATAGATTTGTTCGCAATGCGCAAGAAGTATCGGTTGTCGGAGTAGTCAATCACTCCCACAACCGATACCTCTTTTGTGGGCATCTCCTCAACGGCATAGTCGCAGGTTAGAAGCGTACAAATAGATAGTGGCGTACCACTCCTATCTACAAATGTTCGATATGTTGTAACGGGTTTATCATCGACCTTGTCGCACCACGCCAAGCCTCTCTCCTCATCGCAAACTCTGATGCCATCAAAGCGCACAAAGGCACTTATATCGGCTACACCAATCTCGGAGATTTGCTTTTTAGCAGGCTCAAAATCGTCGCAAGTTCCCACCACACGAATATAGCGACCAAGCATATCGTCGTCAATTTCGGCAATCGGGAAATCACCAGTTGCTACTGCTCCGAGTTTCACTTTTCCGCCCAATCGAGCAAGCATAAGGCCATTGCATAAAATCTCCGCTTCGGAGTTTATCGGCAGTCGTTCAGCGATATTGCGAGAGTCAATAGCAATCTCTACACCGCCACTTCTATCCACCACAACCACGCTTTTCACCAATTCGCCCAACCAATCCGAAGCGACAACTACGCCACGAATAGTATAGTCGCTCGCAATGCGATAATGTTCCCCTTTGCAGAGCGATTTGAGATGGGCAATCGAAATTTCACTCTTTGAATTATCGCCAACCATACCGCCCTCGCAACCACAGAGCAGAACAAGGCTAAAAACTGCTAAAAGAAGTCGATATATCATCTTTTGAACGAGGTTTTACAACAAATTGCCGACCTATACCCATTCCTACCGCCTCGTAATAGAGCAGACCATAAACTGCAAGTGCAGACGAGGGGAGTTCGAGGTTTGCAAACTCCGAATATGGACTGACATACAAGAAAATAGCACGACCGAAACTATCCACCAAACGGTAATAGTCCACCTCCTCTACCCCGTCAAGGGGAGCGTGCGAGAGATTTTCAATCGCCACAAACCTGCCACACAACGAGGCGTTTATCTCCGACAACTCGCACTCCATAGCCACACGAGGCTCAACCGAACTACTGCGAACAAGGTGTCTATCTATAACCACTTGCGACTCCAACTCACGAGGCGCATCATCAAAACTCTGCGGAGGTAGTCCAACCTGCACGACCTCTCCTTCGATAGCCACAGCCAACCCTTCAAGGCATAGATAAACTTGCAGACCAACAGGGTATTGAGAGGCGAGATTGTATGTTCCAAGCAACAACTCTACCCCACCCGTATCATCCTCAATCACCAGCGTGCGGTAGAAGTTGCCATCGCTATCCGACGAGGTAACACGCCCCACGCAAACCATATCCGAATGTATTGTATAGCACCCATTCTGACACATTTGTCGCAGAGTTGCTATTTTGCAATTCTCCACCAACCCTCCCTCTCCGTTCGAATTGGTAGAGTTAGAGCAACCGCCCAGGCCGAGCAGCAATACAATAATTATGGGCAACAAATGGCGCATATATATACAAAAAGGTGTTAAATCGTTACAAAATTACTAAATCTCAGTAATTTTTGCTACTTTTGCGCAAAATAGATAACAGAGTATGCTACATATTTTGCAGAGCAACACCGATAAATTGCAGAACTTAATCCTTCCTGACAGCGTGCAGAAGGCGCACCTTACCGAGACGGTTTCGAAGTTAAGTCATATGGACTATCGCCAACTTCTGACCGAAATGGTGCAGGAGGCGGGTTGGATTATCTTCAAGATTGTAATCGCCTTTGTAATCTATTTTGTCGGCAAGCAACTCATAAAGTGGGTTATACGCCTTATGGATAAGGCGTTCCTTCGCCACAAGGTCGAGACCTCATTGCGTACATTCCTGCGCAGTTTGGTGAAGGTTTTGCTGATGGTTGTACTCATTTTGGCGATTGTTCAAACCCTGGGCATCAACGCCTCGTCGTTCCTGGCACTCTTTGCATCGGCAGGCTTGGCTATCGGTATGGCTTTGAGTGGCACTTTGCAGAACTTCGCAGGCGGTGTGGTATTGCTCATTCTACGCCCCTACAAAGTCGGCGATTACATCGAGGCGCAGGGGCAGAGTGGCACAGTAGACGAGATCGGTCTGTTCCAAACTCGCCTGAAAACGCCAGACCATCAAACTATTTATGTACCGAACAACTCTATCGCCACCTCCATCATCGACAACTACTCACAGTCGGAACTTCGCCGTGTGGAGTGGGTGCTTTCCATCTCGTATGGCGACGATGTAGATGTTGCACGCCGAGAGATTTTGGCAATGCTTGGCGAGGACAAGCGTGTTTTGCCCGACCCCGCAGCCGTAGTCTATGTCAAGACCTTAAATAGCAGTTCAGTCGATTTGACAATCCGTGCCTGGGTGGCAAACAGCGACTTTTGGCCACTCTATTACGATATGAACGAGAGGATGTACAAGGAGTTACCTGCCAAGGGTATCAACTTCCCATTCCCGCAGATGGATGTAAATATAAAGAACAACAAATAACTTATAAACTATGGAATTAAAGGATGTTTTAGCAATTTCGGGACAACCAGGTTTGTTCCTCTATGTGGCACAGTCACGCAATGGTTTTATCGTTGAGTCGCTTCTCGACGGCAAGCGAATGAACGCATCGGCATCATCTCGCATCAGCGCCTTGACCGAGATTTCGATGTTCACCGAGGGTGAGGACATTCCTTTGGCGGAGGTTTTCACCAAGATGTATGAGTACACCAAAGGCGAGCAGGGACCATCGGTTAAGGAGGGAAACGCTCGTTTGAAGGAGTTCTTTGGCGTGGTAATTCCCGACTACGACCGTGAGCGAGTTCACGACTCGGATATCAAGAAGGCTGTGTCGTGGTTCAATATGCTTGTAGGAGCAGGAATGACAAAGTTCGAGATTCCACAGGAGTAATCAACTATCTCGCAATAACGAAACTGTCCGCACAATCTGCGGGCAGTTTTTTTGCGGGCAGAGTGGATGCCACAAAATGAGGATGATGCAAAAAACAAGGGACAACCGCAGTGGTTGTCCCTTGCAATAAGAGGGTTATAGTTTAGCCGAGTGTATCCTCCTCCCAGCCGAAGCCAGGGAGAGCAACACTTGTGCCGTAACCGCCTTCAACGGCTACCTCGAAAATCTCAA
>JAGCLL010000085.1 GCA_017647025.1 Alistipes sp.
CCCTCGGCATCGCTCATAGGCACTACATTGCCTACGAACAACATCTCCTCGACAACCTTGCCGTCAATCATAAAGATTGTCTTTGGCAACTCAACGATAGCCTCAGCGATAATCTCGCCATAGCCATCTTTTGGCTCCAAAGTGAACGAAACCTTATCGCCTGGCTCCTTGCCGATAAGTGCGCCCTCGAACTTAGGGAGCAACATACCTGCACCGCAAACAAATTCGAGTGGCTGTCCCTCTGGATTCTTGTCAGCAACCTGACCGTCAACGGTAAGAGTATAGTTTACCGCTACAAATTTAGTATTCTCTACTTTCATAATTTTATAAATGGTTTAATTGTTTGTGTTTTTACATTACTCCGACAAAGATAGTGAAATTTTGTGAAAATTAGTGTGTAATCATTTTTTTTGCACTTTTCGTAATAAGTTACTATATTTGTGGTGCAGTCCACGAGGATTGCAGACATATTTTGATGAAAGTGTATTCGCTTTTATCCTTGAACGAAAATGTGGAAGTTTTTAGAACACAAGGAGAGCAACGCACTCATCACTTGTATTGGTGTATTGGCACTCTCATTGCCCTATACCTACCAATATGGGTGTGGGGTATTGTTTATTTGTGTTCGGGTTTTTCCACAACCTTCGTTCAGATAGACGAATTGGCTCCACACTTTCTATTTTGTTAAATGCCCTTTCGGAGCGAAGAGCATAAAATCTATGTTACGATGTTCTACGCTGTACATGAAAATGGTATGGTAGATATGAAACCGGAGTTTGAGAGGTTGCACAAATCCGGAAATATACTCTTCTTTGCCGAAGACTTTGACCATGGCTCCTATTATAGGTACTATTTCTTTATAGATATTAACCTCCAAAGAGTTCAACTAACACTAAATGGGTGTAAATTAAACTGCATTATTCGACATTTTGAAGACAATATTCCCTGTATAGAGTTTGAAATTGAATCACCTAATTATGGCATCGAAAGAGTAGAGGTATATAGGCAGCACCCTCTGTTTCCATTCCATCTATCCCGCACTGCCGATATCATTGGTACAATAAATAAGTTTGGGTACGAGGCGTATCGTAAATATGATTTGAAACTAAAATAGGGTGTGTCCAACAGTTTTTTGGGCACACCCTATTCTACTATAAATTGCTTTATGATGTAGTTCTACTCCTCGTTCTTGCAAACGAGATTTCTGTCGCCGTAGCCGTTGTCAATCTTGGTAACATACGGGAAAAACTTCGAGCGTGCAACCCAAGGCAATGGGAATGCCGCCTCGTGGCGCGAATATGGGTGCGACCACTCGCCAGCCAACTCCTCGGCGATGTGAGGCGCATTTGCCACAACATTATCCGCTTCGCCATTTATTTTCTCCGCCTCACGCTTAATCTGCACCAACGCCTCGATAAAACGATCCATCTCCTCCTTCGGCTCCGACTCGGTAGGCTCCACCATCAGCGTTTCGTGCACAGGGAACGAGAGGGTAGGGGCGTGGAAACCGTAGTCCATCAATCGGTGGGCAACATCGCCACAATCTACGCCATAATCACGCTTAAAGTTGGTCAAGTCGAGAATCATCTCGTGGCCTACACGACCTGTTTCGCCCGAATAGTAGGTGCGGAACTCATCCTTGATTGCCGAAGCCATATAATTGGCATTCACGATAGCCATCTCGGTAGCCTTGCGCAATCCCTCCTCGCCGAGCATCTTGATATAGCCGTAGGTGATTGGCAACAACATTGCCGAACCCCAAGGCGACGACGAAACCGCTGTGATACCCTCCTCGCCACCGGTAGGAACTACTGAGTGCGATGGGAGGAATGGTGCGAGGTGCGAAGCCACGCAGATAGGGCCAACACCAGGGCCACCGCCACCGTGCGGCATTGCAAAGGTCTTATGTAGGTTGAGGTGGCAGACATCTGCTCCGATAAAGCCAGGATTGGTCAAACCAACCTGTGCGTTCATGTTTGCTCCGTCCATATATACCTCGCCACCTGCGTCGTGGATAGTATCTACAATCTCGCGAATACGGCTCTCGAAGACTCCGTGTGTCGAAGGGTAGGTAACCATCAAGGCGCACAACTCCGACGAGTACTGCTCCGCCTTTGCCTTCAAATCCTCGACATCGATATTTCCGTGCTCGTCGCACGCTACGGTCACAATCTTCATACCCGCCATTGCTGCCGATGCAGGATTTGTACCGTGAGCCGATGCAGGGATAAGAACGACATTGCGGTAACCCTGATTTCGGCTCTGGTGGTATGCACGAATAACCATCAAACCCGAATACTCGCCCGCAGCACCCGAATTTGGCTGTACCGAGCAGGCTGCGAAGCCTGTAATAGTTGCCAAGTCGCGCTCCAACTCCTCGATAAGGGCGGTATAACCCTCTCGTTGGTCGGCAGGAGCAAATGGGTGGATATTCTGGAAGCCCGACAATGAGAGTGGCTGCATCAAAGCAGCGGCATTCAACTTCATCGTACAAGAGCCGAGCGAAATCATCGAGTTTGCCAACGATATATCTCGCAACTCCAACTGCTTGATGTAGCGCATCAACTCGCTCTCCGAGCGATAGCGATTGAATACTGGCTCTGTGAGATATGGCGTCTTGCGAGCCATAAAGTGCTGTGGCTCAGTTGTGAAAGCGACTTTTTTGGTCTTGCGTCCCTTCGCCTCGGCAAAGATTGCGATAACCTCCTCTACCTCCTCAGGTGTTGTAACATCGTCAAACGAGATGCGAACACGGAACTCCGATGGATAGTAGAAGTTTATGCGGTGCTCATCGGCTACCGACTCTACAACCGAAGCCTCTGCCTCGATGTCGAGCGTGTCGAAGAAGTTTTTATTGGTCAATTTATAGCCCAAAGCCTCGATGCCCTTCGCTGCGGTCAAAGCCGAGAGGTGGGCGGTCAAAGCGGCACGGCGCAGGCCCTCTGCACCATTATAAACGCAGTGGAAGCCGACAATCGAAGCCATCAAAGCCGATGCGGTACAGATGTTCGATGTTGCTCGCTCACGCTTGATGTGTTGCTCACGCATCTGTAACGACATACGCAAGGCTCTGCGACCAAGTCTATCCACCGAAACACCTATGATACGACCAGGCATATTGCGCTTGAAAGCCTCCTTGGTTGCCATATATCCTGCCGAAGGACCACCAAAGCCCATCGGGCAACCCAGTCGCTGGGTAGTACCTACGGCAATATCTGCGCCCCAATCACCGGGCGATGCGAGAAGCGCCAACGAGAGCAAATCTGCATCGGCTGTTACAAGAGCACCTACTGCGTGGGCAGCAGCGACAAAGTCCGAATAGTCACGCACCTCGCCATTTGCGGCAGGGTACTGCACGATTGCGCCAAACTCCTTGCCTGTAAAGGTGTAGTCGGCGAAGTTGTCAACTATCAACTCGATGCCGAATGGCTCACTGCGTGTGAGCAGTACATCGAGTGTCTGTGGGAAGATATTTTCGTCTACAAAGAGGAGGTTGCGTCCCTCCTTCACAGCCTCTCGTGAACGAAGTGCGAACATCATCGCCATAGCCTCGGCTGCGGCAGTACCCTCGTCGAGCAACGAGCAGTTTGCAATCTCCATTCCCGTAAGCGAGATAATTGCGGTCTGATAGTTTAAGAGTGCCTCCAAACGACCTTGCGAAATCTCCGCTTGATATGGAGTGTAGGATGTGTACCACGCAGGGTTTTCGAAGACATTGCGCATAATTGCAGCCGACGAGGCGTTAGGGTAGTAACCCATACCAATAAACGAGCGGAACTGCTGGTTGCGAGATGCCAACTCCTCGATATGCTGTGCAAATTCGTACTCACTCAAAGGCTCGGAGAGTTTGAGCGGAGCATTCAGACGAATATCCGAAGGGATAACCTGCGAGATAAGTTCATCTACCGAACCGACACCAATGGTGTCGAGCATCGCTTTGAGGGTATCGGCATTACTGCAACCGATATGACGATTTACAAATTTATCAAACATAGTTTTAAGGTTTAAGTTTTATCAATTACTACAAAGGTAGTAAAAAAACGGAAAACTGAAAGCGGAAAGCGGAAAACTTTTGCTTTTTTGCCTTTCGATAGTATAGAGAAAACTAAAATGTAAGCAGTTAAATAGCCTTGCGCCCACTTTGCACAAAAAAGCCGCTACACAATGGTAATGCTCACACTCTTGAAACAAAACAAGAGGCTATGTTAATGGAGCGTAGCGACAAGTCCCCCTTTGTCAAAGGGGGATTTAGGGGGAATGTAGG
>JAGCLL010000086.1 GCA_017647025.1 Alistipes sp.
GCCTGAGGAGTTGAGCGCCCACGAGCAGATTGTCTACACAATGATTGCAGGGCGTATGCTTGAAGCGTTCTCGCCACGCTGCGAGAAGGAGTCATTGGTAATGGAGGCGACAGCCGAGGATATGAAGTTCCGTTCACGCTCTACTACCATTGTCAATCCTGGCTGGCGTGATGTCTTTGCCCGTAAGGAGGATGCCGAGAAGGACGAGACCGAAGCCAACAAGGGTACGGCACGCTTCGCCGAGGGTGAGCAGATACCCGTTACGGGCTATGGCACGGCACAGCGAAAGACTATGCCGAAACCTCTCTACACCGAAGCAACACTCCTTGCCGCTATGGAGACCTGCGGCAGGAACATCACCGATGAGAAAGCAAAAGAGGCGATGAAAGAACTGGGTATCGGAACACCTGCCACACGAGCCGCCATCATCACGACACTCTTCAAGCGCGACTACATCGAGCGTTCAGGCAAGTCGCTTGTACCTACTGAGAAGGGACTCTATATCTACGAGGCAGTCAAGGATATGCAGGTTGCCAATGTGGAGCTGACAGGCAGTTGGGAGAAGACGCTCCTTCAAATTGAGCAGCATACTTTGGAGACACGCTCCTTTATGCACTCCATCGAGAGTTTCACCTCGCAGGTTACACGCGAGGTACTCGGACTGAAGTTCCCTGCACCCAAACAGCGTTCCCTTCCTTGCCCTAAATGCGGTACAGGCAAAGTGATGATACGCCCGAAGGTCGCCAAGTGCGACAATCCGGATTGCGGTCTGCTTGTATTCCGCAAGGTGCTGAACAAGGAGCTTAACGAGCAGCATCTGGAGCAGTTGCTCTCATCGGGAGCGACCAAGCTGATCAAGGGATTCAAAGGCAAGAAAGGCAACTCCTTCGATGCCGCCGTAGCCTTTGACGATGAGTTCAATGTAACGCTGGCATTTCCCGACAAGAAGAGAGGTAAGAAAAGATGATGTCAGTCATCCCGATTCGTAGGCAAAGGTAGTGAACCGCCCTCATTCCACCCCGCAAGGTCGTGCCGCAGGCGGTTTCGGCAAAAATCATCCTCGCACAGCTGCGGTATTTTTACCGAAAACCTTGCAGGTGGAGGCGTTTCACATCCAAGCCCACGAAATCGGGAACGACTGTTCCCACTAAATAATATAGGATATGAAAACAAATGACCCGACCGTAAGAAAGAGAATGAAGTGGATAGGTATGATACTGTTAGCCGTAGTAGCAGCATTAGGTTTCAGCTATCTCTATACACGAGGTGTATCACCCGTATGGGCTGCGGTAGCCATCGTATGCTTTCCAGGCTTCTTCCGATTCATATACAAGATTGCCTGCATCGTAATGGCAGCACTGATACTGTTTGCTATCCTCAGTTTTTTGGTCTTCTAAATATAATAGGATCATCTATAAGATTGTTATTGGCGTACCACCATAATGTGTGAAGTGATAATACATTGATGAAAGCATACTGTTAGTATCAAAGGGCGTTAGATATATCTCGTTTGCTATGTCAGCAACATGCCAATTCCTAATCTGTGAAGAGTTAGTACTCTGACGTTGATAATTTCTTACACTCTCTATAAGCATCCTGTCTTCCTCTATTGCCAACTTGTACTCATCAGGAATACGTTTATATATCTCTCTTCCGAGGAAGAGTATAACGGGATGCTTATGATCAAGTAATATTTTGAGAATCTTTTTCTCTAATGGAGAGTGGAACCCACTAATGACAATATAGTCGGTTTTACAGATAGATTCAGCCCATGCAATACATCTTCTTTCGGTTTCAGATGTGACCGAACGCGAAGCAAAGAATGCGACAAGATGCCCCTCCAATAATTCCCTATTTCCCAGCGAACTCACAAAAAAAGCGTAGGCTGTGCACTGACTTATCCTACGCTAAGGTCTTGGCTACCTGTCTTTCGAATAAGCAATACAGACAACCCACGCCAGATGTATATAACACAATTTACGCCAAGCGTAATGTAGATATACAACATTAGCAGTGGATGTCCCATTGCCGATCTTCGAAAGACTTAAACGGCCAAGTTTTAGCGTAGAAGCATCGTCAATAAACATCAACTATTTATACATGGCTCAATCCTTTTTGACATAGAGCCACTACAAAAATAAGTCATTTTTGACAAATAACAGCATTACTGTTAATAATTCTTTACATCAATATTTTTCAGGATGTGCAAATCTTCAAATACGGATAGAAAATAAACTCATAAATACCAGCCATTGGCAAGCCGATGAACTACAGGGCAAAGTTGGCCAATGCTTCTTATCGGACAGCAAGGTCGGGCCACAGGTGGTTTCGGAGAAAATCATCCTCGCCGTGCTGCGGTATTTTCCCCGAAAACCTTGCCTTACCGGAAGCATTAGCCGTAACGCCCTCGTAGTTCAACGGACTGCCAAAGTCCGAGTA
>JAGCLL010000087.1 GCA_017647025.1 Alistipes sp.
GGTGGGTTATATGTTGCGTGTTACACGACTCGCAAAGTGTATGAACGAGAAGTTTGCTCCTCGTTGTTACGACGCTGTGGGTGTGGCGGTTGCCTTCTCGGCACAGGATATTGTGGAGCGAAATTGCGCACTCGGCAGACCTTGCGATGAGGCGTACTGCTTCGATAAGTCTATCGCCCTTTCGCCGGAGTCAGTTGCTCCTGATGCAGTGGGTGAAGGAGCATTGCATATAAAGATTGGTAATTCGCAGAGCGAAAGTAGATTAGGCGACCTGAAAATCTCGCTTGATAAGGCTCTTTCGAAGGCTTCGGAGTTGCTTACTTTGAAGATGGGAGATATAGTCTATGTGGCTGCTACCGAGCCTTTCTCACCGCAGATTGGCGAGAGCGTAGAGGTGTCGCTAAATAGCGCAGAGATGCTTAATTTCGAGGTTAAATAGACTTAGCTCTACCCTACAACAACATCAAAATCATCGACTGCGCAATAATCACACGCAGGAACATCGCTAACGGATAGACCGTGGCGTAACTGATTGCGGGCATATCGCTACCAGCCAACGAGTTGGCGTAGTTGAGTGCAATAGGGTTGGTCATCGTACCCGACAACATTCCCATAATCGAGAAGAAGTCCATCTTGTAGCGCAGACGGGCATAAACGCCCACCAAAATCAATGGCACAACAGCGATAATCAGTGCATAGAGCAACCAGATATATCCACCACCCACAACTGCATCGACAAAACCATTTCCCGAAGCCAAACCCACCGAGGCGAGGAACATTGCCAAGCCCACCTCACGCAACATCAGATTTGCGCTCAAAGTGGTGTAGGTGATAAGGTGCCAGTGTGTGCCAAAGCGACCAATAATAATCGCCATAAGCATAGGGCCTGCTGCCAAGCCGAGTTTGATAGGTTGCGGAGCATCAATAAGAGGTATTGAGCCTACCAAAACGCCAAGAGCAATGCCGATAAAGAGGGTAAAGATGTGTGGCTCGTGCAACTTTTTCAGTGAGTTTCCGAGCAACTTTGCTACCTCGTTTATAGCCTCCTCCGAGCCTACAACCATCACTTTATCACCGAGTTGTAACTCCATACCCTGGTGCGGAATGATGTCCACGCCCGCACGATTTACTCGTGTGATATTGATGCCGTACTTGGTGCGCAAGCGCAAATCGACAAAGCGCTTACCGTTGATATTTGGCTGGGTTACAACGATGCGGCGTGATACGAGTTGCCCCTCGAACTCGCCCCACTCCTCTTCGAGCATCTCAATTTCGTGACCAAGAAAAGCCAATATAGCCTCCTTATCCTCGGCGCTACTTACTACAAATATCTTGTCGCCACAATGCACCTGACTTGTCGAATCGGCAATAAAAGCCTTGTTGTCGCCGTGCGAAATGCGTGATATAACAAACTGACGAGCAATTATTTGACGAATTTCGCCTACGGTCTTGCCGTCCATCTGACGATTAGTTACCTCGATGGAGAATTTTGCTGCGAGTTTATTGCCGCCGAATTTGCTTGCTACAATCTCTTTCTCCTTCGAGAGGTCGATGCGCAAAATTGCCTTCAAAATCATAAAGGCGAGGATAACTGCCACTACACCAATAGGATATGCCACTGCAAATCCCATCGGAATAGACTTGTCGTCAATGCCCGTAAGGTCGAGATATGTCTGCTGTGCTGCACCCATCGCAGGGGTGTTTGCCACCGCACCGTCCATTACGCCGACCATAGTTTGGAGCGGGGTGTCGGTTGGGAAAACGAGTAGATACGCCACTACCGCAGCGAGCAACATCGCCAAAATAGAGAGCCACATCTGCTTCAAACCGCCCTGTCGCAATGACGAGAAGAATGAAGGGCCAATCTGTAAACCGATAGAGAATACAAAGAGTGTCAAACCAAAATCACGCACAAACGAGAGTGTATCGGCGTGAAGATTCATTCCGAAATGGCTCGCCACAATACCCGCAAAGAGCACCCAGGTAGCACCGAGCGAGATGCCTCCGACATTGATTTTCGCCAAGAGTGTACCTATGGCAATCACTATCGCCAACACAAATATCGAGTGAGCAATGCCTGCTCCGAATATAAACTCTCTGAAAAACTCCATAAAAATCAGATTCTTATCCTTTTCGTGGCAAAGGTAAGAAAAATTCAAAATGCAGAATTCAAAAAGGAGAATTATTTCAGGATATTTTATTTTTAACTTTTTGTTAAAAAAACTCCTATCTCCTATCTCCTATCTCCTATCTTTTTTCTATCTTTGCACCAAAGAATTCCAAATACTATAAAACAGACTATGAGCAAAGTTACTATCGAGCGTGCGCATCGTATGGACGGAACTGGCGAGTATTACTTCTCGCGCCGTCTTCGTGAGATTGCAGAGATTGAGGCGACAACTGGTCGTCAGATTATTAAGTTGGCTATGGGAAGCCCAGACCTCCCGCCACACCCATCGGTGATTGAGCGTCTTTCGCAGGAGGCTCTCCGCCCAGATGTTCACAAGTATATGTCGTTCAAGGGCGAGCCTGTATTGCGTAAGGCTTTCGCTGATTGGTACGGCAAGTGGTACGGCGTAGAGGTTAATTACAACACCGAGGTGTTGCCTCTCATCGGCTCGAAGGAGGGAATTATGCACATCTGCCAGACCTTTATCAATCCAGGCGATAAGGTGCTCGTTCCAAACCCTGGTTACGCTGCATACAAGGCCGCTGTAACGATGACAGGCGGTGTAATGCTCCCATATTCGCTCACCAAGGAGAATGGCTTCAAGCCTGACTTTGCAGCAATCGAGGCTGCGGGCGTAGAGGGCGTGAAGATTATGTTTGCGAACTTCCCTGGTATGCCAACAGGTCAGACTCCAACCAAGGAGTTGTTCGAGGAGATCGTTGCATTTGGTCGCAAGCACAATATCCTCGTTATCCACGACAACCCATACTCGTTCATCCGCAACAACGACAAGCCTATGTCTATCCTCGCAATCGAGGGCGCAAAGGATGTCGCTATGGAGATGAACTCGTTGTCGAAGGGCCACTCGATGGCTGGCTGGCGTGTGGGTGTTATCATCGGTAAGGAGGAGTGGATTAACTCAATCTTGACCTTCAAGTCGAATATGGACTCGGGTATGTTCTACCCTATTCAGGCGGCTGCCGAGACTGCTCTTGCATTGGGTGAGGATTGGTTTACCGAGTTGAACGCTATCTACCGTGAGCGTGAGAAGCAGGGAATGGAGTTGCTCGATGCTCTCGGATGTACCTATCAGCCAAATCAGGCAGGTTTGTTCATTTGGGCTGAGATTCCTGCCGATTTCGAGGGCGATGGTTACGACTTCTCGGACGATGTGATGGAGAAGTGCGATGTGTTCCTTACTCCTGGTGGCATCTTCGGTACCGAGGGTAAGCGATATGTTCGTATTACACTCTGCTGCCCTACCGAGTTGTTGAAGAAGGCAACCGACAATATCAAGGCAAAGTACACAAAGTAGGATTTCTACCTATAATTAATATAGGCACCTTCTTGCTAGGGTGCCTATATTGTTGTTTATTTGGGAGGTGTTACTATACGCAACCCTGAGCAATCATTGCATTGGCAACCTTCATAAAGCCGCCGATGTTTGCTCCCTTAACATAGTTTACATAGCCGTTCTCCTCGGTACCGTACTTCACGCATACCTCGTGGATATTCTGCATAATAGAGTGGAGCTTCTCATCAACCTCCTCCTTGGTCCACTTGATACGCATAGAGTTCTGCGACATCTCCAAGCCCGAAGTTGCTACACCACCAGCATTTGAAGCCTTGCCAGGAGCGTAGAGAATCTTGTTTTCGAGGAAAATGTTGATCGCCTCTGGTGTCGAAGGCATATTTGCACCCTCAGCCACGCACTTGCAACCGTTGTCGATAAGAGCCTGCGCCTGCTCGCCATTCAACTCGTTCTGCGTAGCGCAAGGGAGTGCGATGTCGCACTTGATGCCCCAAGGACGCTCGCCTGCAAAGTATTGAGCCGAAGGATACTTCTCGCAATACTCTTTGATGCGACCACGATAGACATTCTTCAACAACTTAACATAAGCCAACTTCTCCTCGTCAATGCCCTCTGGATCGTAGATGAAGCCTGCCGAGTCGGACAATGTTACAACCTTTGCACCGAGTGCAGTAGCCTTCTCGCAAGCGTGCTGTGCAACATTTCCAGAGCCTGAAACCAATACGGTCTTGCCCTTGAATGAGTCGCCACGAGTTGCCAACATCTGCTCTGTGAAGTAGCACAAACCGTAACCGGTAGCCTCAGGGCGAAGCAACGAGCCACCCCAGTCGAGTCCCTTACCAGTGAATGTACCTGTAAACTCGTCACGCAAGCGCTTGTACTGACCAAACATATAACCCACCTCACGAGCACCTACGCCAATATCACCCGCAGGAACATCGGTGTTGTGGCCAATATGGCGGTACAACTCTGTGATAAATGACTGACAGAAGCGCATAACCTCGTTGTCCGAGCGTCCCTTTGGATTGAAATCCGAGCCACCCTTACCACCACCCATTGGGAGTGTTGTGAGGGAGTTCTTGAATGTCTGCTCGAAAGCGAGGAATTTCATAATTGAGAGGTTTACCGATGCGTGGAAGCGGATACCTCCCTTGTATGGGCCGAGTGCCGAGTTCATCTGCACACGGAAACCACGGTTAATCTCAATCTCGCCACGGTCGTTCAACCAAGGAACTCGGAACATAATAACACGCTCAGGCTCTGCAATGCGCTCCAATACTTTGAGTTGCTGCAAGGCCGGATCTGCAACGATATATGGAGCCAAAGACTCTGCCACCTCACGCACTGCCTGGTGAAACTCTGGCTCATTTGGGTTCTTGGCAACAATCTGTGCCATAAAATTCTCAACCCACTGCTTTTCTCTGTTTTCCATAACTAAACTTTGTATATATTGTTTTTCTGGCTACAAAAATAGTAATAATTTGCGTGTCTTATACCGCTCTCGGTGCGATTTTTCGACAATTTATTATACTTTTTACTTTACCCTGATAAGGTTGATGCCGTCACGGAGCGGAAGAATCACATTCTCTACCCTACTGTCGTTACGGACATAGTCGTTGAAGGCGATAATCTCGGCAGTCTGCTTGTCCTTGCGAGCAACCTCCTCGACAACCTTTCCGTACCAAAGGATATTATCCGCCAAGATAAAGGAGTTGCTGTGTACGAGGTTATGCTCGAACAACATCTCGTAGTAGGCACGATATTCGCGCTTGTCGCCATCGATAAATACGAGGTCATACTTCTCGCCCAACTGCGGAGCAAGTTCGAGTGCCGAGCCGATGTGCTGACGAATTTTGTTGCTGAGGCCACTGCGCTCGAAGAAGTCGGCTGCAATCATCTCCAACTCGTCATCCACCTCGCAGGTGTCGATTATCGCACCCTCCTCCAAGCCCGCAGCCATCGAGAGTGCTGAATAACCCGTAAAGGTGCCGATTTCGAGGATGCGGCGTGGGCGCAACATACGCACAAGCATTTCAAGGAGTTTTCCCTGAATATGCCCCGAAATCATTCGTGGGTTGATAACTCGCAGATATGTTTCACGCTCCAATTCGTGCAACAACTCTCCCTGTGGCGAGGACATATCGCTGATGTATTGTTCTAATTTGTCCATAGTCATTATTTATAAAGCAGTACCGAAGGATTTGCCCAAACCTCGTTTGCGACCTCCAAAATCTCCGAGGCGGTTACGGCGTTAATTTTGCGGTAGGACTCCTCCAAAGTATCGACCTCGCCATACGCCAAGAGGCTCTTGCCTGCGCCCATCATATAGCCCTCGGCACCCTCGTTTACGATAGCCAACTGCGCTATAAACTGACGCTTCGCCATAGAGAGTTGGCGAGAGGTGAGAGCCGTAGTCTGCAACTTCTTAATCTCGTCGGCAATAATCTCACGACAACGGTCCGAATTCTCGTGGTCTGACGAGAAATATATGCTTGCCAAGCCGCAATCCGACAATGACGAGTAGGCCGCACCTATATTATATGTTAGTCCGTTGCGCTCACGCACGCTGATATTCAGGCGAGAGTTGGCGCAAGGGCCACCCAAGATGTTCGTCAGCAACGCATAGGGCAAACGGCGCTTGTCGGCGAGGTTGTAGTCTCTCGCACCGATGATGCAGTGCGCCTGATGGGTGCGCTTATTCAAAACCTTCTCGAAAGGGGCAACCACCACGGGTGCAACACGCTCAAACTCTCGTTTTGTAGGGGCGTAGCAA
>JAGCLL010000088.1 GCA_017647025.1 Alistipes sp.
ATTAAGAGTTAAAAGTTTGATTTCCATTCTCTTTTTTACATTTTTCGGAATAAGTTTCTAACTTTGTAAACTAGAAAATTTGCAAAATGCCAAATACGATGAAAAAACTTCTCCTTTTATTAGCAGCGGTAGGAATGATTTTCACCGCTTGCGAAGCAGGTGGCGGACTCGATGAAAATGGCAACGGAAACCCCAGCGGCACCGAACAGCCGGGCGGTGGCAACCAAGGTGGAGAGGAGATTCCTGCCGACAAGACGCACGCTATCAAGTTCCAAGACGAGAACACCAAACTCCTCTGTACGCTCCATTGGGACGAGAACGAAGATGGCGAGTTGTCGTACGAGGAGGCAGCAGCCGTTACCGACCTTGGCACCGCATTCAAAGGCTCTTCGATTTTAGACTTTACCGAGTTGAAGTACTTTACCTCTCTCGAAAAGATTGCCGACAGCGCATTCATGGGCTGTGCCAGCCTCGTAAAAATCACTCTGCCAGAGCAACTTACAATTATCGGCGCATCGGCATTTAATAGCTGTACTAATCTCAAAAAGATTGCTATCCCAAATGCTGTTACTGAGATTGGAGATCATACATTCTCTGGTTGCTACTCGCTGGCAAGTATCACTATTCCTGATAGCGTTGCCAAGATTGGAGATTCTGCATTCGGTGCTTGCACCTCGCTGACAAGTATCACTATTCCTGATAGCGTTACTTCGATTGGAAGTTCTGCATTCTCTGGTTGCAGTAGCCTGACAAGTGTAACAATTCCCGATAGCGTTACTTCGATTGGAAGTTCTGCATTCTCTGGTTGCAGTAGCCTGACAAGTGTCTATTGCAAGCCGACAACTCCGCCAACATTTGGTAGCGGTGCGCTTCCAACAAACAATGCATCTCTAATAATCTATGTGCCGACTGATTCGGTCAATGCTTATAAAGCCAAAGATGGTTGGAAAGATTATGCTGATTACATCAAACCATATAATTTTTAACCATTGAAAGAAGAAAACCATGAAAATTATTGTGGTTAAGGGAAATCAAAATACAGGTAAGACTACATCTATACGATTGGCTTATGATATTGCATTATATCTCGGTGCTGCGATAATCACGCCACGCAATATAGAGGACAAACCACATAATGACTTTGAGACAGTGTTATTCTATAATGGTAAGCGTATAGGATTTCACTCGGGAGGAGATTTGTTGAAATCATTTGAAGAGATTATTGACGATTATAAGGAAAAGAAATGCGATAGACTTGTAATGGCAAGTCGTAATTTCAAGCAAACAGCACTTGATGCTCTCTTTAATGGTCACGAGGTCGTGTATCTTTACAAAGATAAAAAAGACGACATCGAGAATGTAGATATTGCCCGAAATATAGTCGTCAATCTATAAGTTGGTGCAATAAAATAGTAATTGCCGAGCAGATTTCTCTGCTCGGCAATTCTATTAATTCTCAATTTTCAATTCTCACTTTGGAAAGTTATTCGACTTTCCAAGTTTCGCCACCGAAGAACAAGTCGTCAGCCTTCATATTCGGTTTTGCACTCTGCTGCTCCTCGATTTGGCGAGCAACCTCCGAGTCGTAGGTTGGGCGTGCCACATCACGAATAACGCCCACCGCAACAGGGTAGTCAGGGTAGCGCATCGAAGCCAACATCGTATGCAAAGCGGTATCCTCCGAATGAGCATCGTGCGTCAGCACATCGTCTATCGTATAGCCATCTTCGCCTACGGTTACGACCTTCAAGCGCAAGCCATCAAGCACCAAGCCCTTCTCCTTATTTGCGCCAAAGAGCATCTTCTCGCCGTGAACGAGGCGGATGGTGCGCTCCTCACGAATAGCCTTCGTATCGGCATAGTCAGCGTGAGTCTTGTGGTTGAAAATCACACAATTAACAAGCGTTTCAATCACCGACATACCCTTATGACAAGCACCCTCGACAAGCATATCCTTGGTCAAGTCCAACTCCATATCTATCGTACGAGCCACAAACGAAGCCTTTGCACCGATTGCCAACACCGCCGGTGAGAATGGCTCCTCGATAGTACCAAATGGCGAGGTCTTAGTTATTTTGCCCAACTTCGAGGTAGGGGAGTATTGACCTTTGGTCAAGCCGTAAATCTCGTTATTAAACAAAATCAGGTTCAAATCGATATTTCTACGGCAAGCGTGGATAAAGTGGTTACCACCGATAGCCAACGAGTCGCCATCGCCCGAACAAACCCACACCGAGAGGTCTGGGCGTGCGGTCTTCAAGCCCGTAGAGATTGCGGCTGCACGACCGTGAATGGTGTGGAAGCCATAGGTATTCATATAGTAGACAAAGCGTGATGAACAACCAATACCCGAAATAAATGCGAAGTTCTCTCGTGGGATATTGAGTCGCTCTGACACCTCCGGCAGTGCCTTCAACACCGAGTTAAATACTGCGTGGTCGCCACAGCCTGGACACCACTTTACAGCGTTTCCATTGCGAAAATCGTTTGGGGTGTATTCTATCTTTGCCATATATTAATTCTCGTTAAGGTTTTTCAAAATATCCGCTTTGAGAGCCTCCGCAGCAAATGGTCTTGCTCCCATATCCGCCAATGAGCGAATATCCTTATGTGAAGTCATCGAGCGCAAGTGAGATGCAAGTTGTCCGCTATTGCTCTCGCAGACCAACACTCGCTTAAAGTGCGACATAGCCTCCGCAATGCCCGCCTGCAATGGGTTAATCAACGAAATAGTGGCATACGCTACATTTCCTCCCTCATTGCGAACTTCGGCAACAACCTCCGACACCTTGCCAACATTGCTACCCCAAGCCAAAACAAGCAAATCGCCCTCCGTTGCGCCCTCAATCTGCACAGCAGGCATCAACTCCTTTGCTCGCTCAACTCGCTCGGCACGCAGTGCGCCCATCGAGGCGTGATCGGCAGGGGAGTAGGATATTGCACCCGTCTTTGGTTGTTTCTCCAAGCCACCCAAACGATGTTCCAACCCCTCTGTACCCGGAATAGCCCAATAGCGAGCCAGATTCTCGTTTGCCGAGTATGGATTGAACAGACCTCGCTCATTGAAGCACTCTGCCTTCTCCGCCAACTCCTCACGCGAAACGATAGGCGGAGTAATCGAAGGCATATCTGCAACTCGCTTTATAAGCCACGGCTCTGTTCCGTTTGCCAGGTTGCCATCGGTCAAAAGCACCACCGGCATCATTCGCTCCAACGCAATTTTTGCCGCCATATATGCCTTCTCGAAGCAGTCAGCAGGGGAGTGTGCCGTCAACACTACAAGCGGACTATCGCCATTGCGACCATACATAGCCTGCAACAGGTCAGCCTGCTCACTCTTTGTAGGCAAGCCCGTAGAAGGGCCTCCACGCTGAACATCGACCACCACAAGCGGTATCTGCGCCATAACCGCCAAGCCGAGAGCCTCGCTCTTCAATGCCAAACCTGGACCCGAAGTGGTTGTAACCGCCAACGCTCCGCCAAACGAAGCGCCAATTGCGGTACAAATACCTGCAATTTCATCCTCCGCCTGAACGGTCTTTACGCCCAACGCCTTATGCTTTGCCAACTCCTCCAAAATACCCGTAGCAGGGGTAATAGGGTAGGAGCCACAGAATAGTTTACGACCACTCTTCTCCGCCGCAGCGATAAAACCCCAAGCCACCGCCTGATTACCATTTATCGAGCGATAAGTACCCTTTGCGAGTGCACTAACACCCTTTTCGGCGTGGGTTTCGCCTACAAGGTGAGTATTCTTTGCATAGTTTTCGCCCGCCTCAATCGCTGCGATATTCGCTTTGCAGACAAGTGGATTTTTTACGCCAAATTTCTTCTCCACAAACTTCTTTGCGTAGTCCGTAGCGATATCATACATACCAAGCGTAATGCCCAACACGACCATATTACGACACTTCAAAGCCGACTTGCGGTCGAGTTCACACTGGGCAACTGCGTCGAGAGTCATCTGCGTAATAGGCGCTTCGACGATGTTGCACTCTTGCAAACCGAGTTGCTCTACGATTGTTTCAATATCGTAGCCCAACTTTGCAACAGTATCTTTGGTAAAACCATCGCTATCAAGCAATATCGTAGCCGTAGCGGTAGCGTATTTGCTATGTGCCACCAATGCAGCAGGATTCATCGCCACCAATATATTACACTTATCACCCTCGTGCGTTACTGCGTGCGTATCAAAATGTACCTGAAAGCCCGATACGCCAGCCACAGTTCCTTGTGGAGCACGCACCTCGGCAGGGTAGTCGGGAAAGGTAAATACTCCATATCCTGCAAAGGCTGCACTCTCCGAAAAGAGGTTACCAACCATCTGCATTCCATCTCCCGAATCTCCCGAAAAACGAATTACAACGCTCATTTTCCTAAATTTTTAATCCTTTGATATTCCTTTAATTGTTAAAATTTCTGTTCCACTTGTCGATGTTGAGCGAATTTGCACAACACGATGGAAGAGTCCCTTGTCGACCTTTTTAGATTCGAGCAACAATCGTATCTCACCCGACTCTCCTACGCCAATTGGCTTGCGAGAGAACTCCGCCTTCAAACACGAACAAGAGGTGGTCGCCGAGAGCACAACCAATGGCTCTGTACCATCATTCACGAACCTAAAAACGCAACTCTTATCCTCGCCTTTGCGTGAAATTACGCCAAAGTCGCACTCGTTCCTCTCAAACGAGATATGCGCCCCTTTGCGTTCTCTTCTCTCCTCTGCACTCAATGGCAACACTACCATAGCGCAGCCCAAAAGAAATAACAGAAATTTTATACTCTTCATTTACTTCATTCTAAATAGATAGGTTATTCTTCCTCCCTGAACAAATGCCTTGCTCTCTGTAAATCTCGCCTTGCGAGCCGCTGCCAACGCAGCATCTACCAACGCCTTATCCGAAGTGGTTGAGCCCTTTGGCTCGTATGCCGCCTCGGTAACTACGCCAGACTGATTGACCGCTACTCGTACCACAACCTTTCCTCCCTTATTTCCTGCGGGATATATCGGCTGTGGCAATGCTCCAACCAAGCCTCTGCCCTGCAAACCTTCGTCGAGAGCCTCATTTCCGATAGGGTTTAATCCTCCGCCCGTACCTGCTGCTGTCGCTACGGTATCCTGTTTAGCGTAAGGATTACCCGCATTCGCAGCCTTATCTGCACCGCTCTTTGCCATCTTGAACAACGCTCGCTGATTTACGGTACGAGTCTCCTCGGCCTTGCCCGCTACCTGCTGCGAGTTATCTCGTGGAGCAAGATGTTCGTGGCGAGGAGCCTCCTTTACCTTCGGTGCTGGCTGAGGTTTCGGTTTTGGTGGTGGTTCGGGCTTCACATACTCAATGTATATAATATCGCTCTGCGGTTGTTCCTTTGGACGAATCGAAAATTCGCCAAATCTGAACACCGCTGCAAGCAACACCACATACAACGCAGTGAAGATATATGCAAAATGTTTTGACTCCATAATATCAAGCCATTGACCATTGGCTTTTATTTCGCTTGCGTAGCAAGTATCAATCTATATCCGTTATCCTTGGCTATATTCATCACCTTGACAACCTCATCAACAGCCACCTTCTTATCGCAGTGCAACGATACAGTAGGGGAGTCTTGTCCATCCAAACGGCTCTTCAATGCACGCTCTACGCCCTCTATGCCTTGCACCTTGTCGAGTTCGACATAATAGATGTAGTCTGCCCCTTTCTGCTCAATCGACACGGTGGTAATCGCTTTGTCCTTCAACTGATTTGAACTCTTTGGCAACTCCAATTTCAACGCATTAGGGTTGATGAGCGTAGTTGCAATGAGCATAAAAATCAAGAGAAGGAACATCAGGTCGGTCATTGCCGATGAAGAGAACGACTTATCGACCTTTGAACCTCTTTTAATTGCCATAATCTACTATTTTTGAGCAGGTTGATTCAAAATATCCATAAAGGCGATAGAGTTTGCCTCCATACGGAATACCAACTTCTCGATGCGTGCCACCAAGTAGTTGTAGCCAAAATATGCCGGAATACCAACGATAAGACCGCCCACAGTGGTTACCATCGCCACATACATACCGCCCGAAAGCAACGCCATATCAACTGTTCCTCCCGCAGCCGACATATCCATAAAGGTGCGCACCATACCGAGTACTGTACCCAAGAATCCAATCATTGGGGCACCTCCTGCGATGGTTGCGAGGGTTGGCAAGCCATTCTCCAACTTCGAAACCTCCAAGTTCGCAACATTCTCGATAGCATTCTGCACATCGCTCATTGGGCGACCAAGACGCTCCAAGCCCTTCTCAATCATTCGTGCAATAGGGGTATTCTCGTGGTGGCAAAATGCGATAGCCTCCTTAACTTTACCCTCTACAACATAGTCACGAATGCGATTCATAAAGTGCATATCGAGGCGCTGTGCTCGCTGAATAGCCACAAAGCGCTCCACAAAGATAAAAATGGTAACACCTCCCAGAAGAAGGAGTACCCACATAAGCCAACCGCCCTGATTGAACAACTCCCAAAGGGACATCTTCTCTGCCGCTGCGGATGCTACCGCCAAATCGGCTGCCTGCAAAAATTTAATCATAACTCTTTATTTATTTTATTTAGTTTGTTTTTTCAACTCTCCGTCGCCACTATCGCTACTTTTATCACTTCGTTTTTCTCGCTTAAATCGGTTTTTCAAACGAAGACGCAAATCCTTAGCATTATTAAACTCCTCCTTAAAGTAGATTCCCACACCAGTCTCCTGCAAACCTTGGTTCTCGTCAAAGCGGTCGATAGTATGGGTAAAGCCCTTCAATCGGAGCGTTCCCGCACGATCTATCAACCAAGTGAGATATGCTTCACCCGTAAAGTTTGAGGTGGCATTTACTACCTGTGTTTTATCTACAATATAGTTACCCTCGACCTCTATCAACAAACGGTTATCAATCAAACCTTTCGAGAAGCCGAAATCGACCTCGTCGCTCATCTGCTCGGTACGAGGGCGATAGCGCAGTACAATCTTGTAGTCATCGCTCGACAGCCAGTTACTAAACTGATTTGAGAGCATCTCAAATCCCGTTGCCGCCGTTGCAGATGCACCCATTGCCGTAGTCATTGTATTAGATGTTTCAGAGATGAAACTATTTGCAATAATCAGATACAAGAACTGTTGCGACTTGCTCTCTGGTGTAGCCAAAGCGCTCGAAATAAGGCTCTGAACCTCCGAATCGGCACTCGGAACAACAATATCGAATGTTACATTTGGTTGCGTCAATCTATCGGTCAGATGTATGAAACACTCCACAGGCACCGCACGAGTAGAGCGATTACTCTCGGTCAAAGAGCCTTCGAGCAGCGGCTGCAACGATGCCTTCAACTTATACACTGCATTGATGTTCAACAGAGCATCGAGTGGCTCGCCTGTCCACTGGATTGAAGAGCCTGGCTCTATATCAAACCACTTATTTATAACATTTTGCAGCGTAAAGAGATAACTTCCCTTCTCGATGATATAGTCGCCATACATCTCAAACACCTCGGTCTGAGGATTTATTCGCAAGTTGAGTTGTCCTTCGCCCGTACCCTTTATAATATCGCCCACAGTAGGATCAATCACCAGTTGCACCTCTGTATTTGGTCGAATATCGAGAGCCATAGTAATCTCCATAGACTCTCCACCCGAAGTGCGACGACGCTGACGACTCTCAAAGAGCATCTTCTTGCGTGAGAGATACGAGGTTGTATCCTGCTCCTTAACCGCAAAGGTTACGAAATCGGCTGTCTGTATTTCGCTGTTGTCGGTCAGTGGCATATAGAACTTGGAATTATCGTCGCTACGAGCTACAAAGTCCATCTTTATACCCGCCTTATCACCTCGTATAGTACCTGTACCAGTTGCGAAGATAGAGCCATAGAACATAGGATTATCTCGCTCGGTAGTGTTCAGCACCTGCATATTCTGCACCTGCAAATCTACGCCATATTCGATATTTGAGAGGTGTGCCAACGATACATCTAACGACAATTTACCCTCGTGGCCATTTTTATCGAAGAGCGATACATTTTGAGCAATCAGGCGATTATTCTCAACCTTCACCACCGCCTGAGGAGCCGAATAGCGACAACGAGTATAATCAACCGTTGTAGCGAGGTTAGAGGCGTGAATTTCACCTCGCAAATCGGCATCACGACCTCTACCACTGATTGTCAAATCCACATCTGCCGTACCCTCCGTATCTCGGATAACAGTTTGAAGAAGTGGATCTAATAGAGCCAACTCCACATCCTCGGTCTGCATTCGTGCATAGTAGCGCATCTGCGAAGGGGCAAAATATCCCTGAACAACTCGTCGATTATCCTTTATTGTCGAGATGTCGAGCGAAGCCTGGCTGCGACCAAAGTCCCAGCGTGAGGTCAAAAGAAGATTTGGTACAGGAATACCACTCACCTTCACGCCGTCCATCTCGATACGGGCATCAATACGAGGATTAGCCAACGCCGAATATACCGTAGCATATCCATCTGTTCTACCCTCTATTTCGTAGCCTATATGGTTGGTGATTTGGGTAAACGGAGCAAGCGAGAAGTTATTCAATCTCATATAAACTGAATCCCTATCATTGCGTGAAGCAACGCCATTTACGAAGAGTTCCTGCGTATCGCTACGAACTGCAAAGTTGCGTATATTGACACGAGTTGAGTCTATATCTATACCATCAGTTACAATCTCCCACGAGTTATCTCCACTATCAACTTGGGAGTCATTGAACGATATAGCCATAGTGCGACGATTGTTCTTGCGGGAAATTTTGGCATTTGCCGATATTTCACCTCGCAACGCTCGCAACGAGTCGGCAAACATCGCATCTATATTTATATTGCTATCCTTAGCCTCGCCCGAAATGCCTACTCCCGAAAAGTGGAACATTCCCGCATAGAGATCCTCGGCAGAGAGCGACATAGCCAATCTATCACCTGCATTGCCCGCTCTAACATCGATATTTGTTGCCAAATAGTTCTTGTGCATCAAATACTCCGAGGAGGCTCGCATCAAGAATCGATTATCCGAAGGGCTCACAAGCATCTCCACCTTCGAGCCATCGGCCATCTCTAATCCCTCGGTTATGCAACCGAGCAGTGGATCTATATTTTTGACACTTGCCGAGAGTACTGCAATCTCATCGCCAATCTCTGCCACATGGGTGTCTATATTTTGACGAGCCTGCTCATCGTAGAGCATAGGCACATACTGCACAAGAAGATTTTTTAGATAGTAAATCACATCCTTGTAAGCGGTACGACTCTCGAACACCGCATCTGCAAAATCTGACGAGAGAGTCAGAACTCTCGCATCCTCATTGCTAACAATGGACAACTCCACAAAATCGGCACTGCAACCACGACCTACGGTTTCGTATTCTGCCTCTGCAATGCGCACTGCGCCATTCAACGCATCCAATGACGCTCCACGAGCCGACAATCCGACATCGGCGTGGAGTATCGAGATTGAATCTCGCTTGTTTATATTCATTGCGTGGAGGTCTGCACGGATAATCGAGCATACCGCATCATAGAGAGGCTCCTCCCTATTCGACACATCGATTACAGCCTGCGCATTCAATCTCAGTGCATCGCAATCGGATGTGAGCGAAGTTGCAATACTACCATCCTCCACATCGGCAACAAGTGCTAAATTTTGATATGTACAACCATTCAACTCCAACTGCTCAACTTTACCATCGCCCAAAAGGCGCACAGCGTAGCCATCGCCCAACTCCGCATCAACATTTGCGCTAAATGTTGCCGAGCCGAACAACTCCATATCGAGCAGAGTAGCCAAGTTCGCCTCATCTGCCGACACCTTTGCAACGACACTCTTGCGACCATCGGCAGGATTTTTCATCGAGCACTCCAATTCGACAGCACCTCCGCTTACAAGTGTAGTATGGGCTTTTGCTTTGAATTCTCGTATTGTTCCGTGAAACTCACCCGATGCATCAATACCCTTCGCTCGCTCCACATACTGCGTAACCTTTTCTCCAAGCGACAAGTGTGCGATATTGTGCAAAAGATATGCAACCTCCTCGGTCGAAGCCTTCAACTTGCTGACATATATATCGAAGTTTGTCTTCTCCACATCTATCAATCCACGCACTTGTGCAGAGCCACGCAGAACTCCGCCATCTTCGAGCACTGCATTGGAAATTTTGCCCTTAAAGTTTGATACCGTACCATTCATCGACACAGAGGCATCACGAATGGAGGTTTTCCACCCCCACAACTCTGGCGCAAAGTAGCCTATATCTTCGGAGGATACCGAACTGTTTGTTACATTACAGATGATTGGCACATTATTAATAAAGTCGTGATACTCCAACCAATCATCGCCATCGAGAAGCAGACTCGCAAGGTTGATATCACTCTTCTCTGTGCGTATGTGCGCATTATCCACAGCAACTTTTCCCTCATAGACATAGAAATGACCTGTCAAATCGGTCAAATCAAAACCGCTTCGCTCCGTAAAGGATAGTCGGGTAATATCACCCGCCACAGCAGAATTATTAACCGAGAAATCAGAGATATGCGTAGATATACCCAATAGGTGCATATCGGCAAAGTCGATACCTACATCACGAGGCTCATCCTTACGCAACAAAGAGAATACAATATCGGAGCCTTCAAGTGAACGAATGTCAAGACGAAAATCGCTTCGTTCACCACGCCTTTTAACGAGTTGGTCCGTAATCTCCTTCACGGCAACCGTTCCACGCTCCGTTTCCCGTACAACAAATTTACCGCCCTGGATTTTTCCGTAGTTAATAACAAGATTTTTTCTCGCCAACGAAGCCAAAGGGCCGAAATAGGCGTCGGCACGCTTAACATATAGTAGGGTATCGCCATCCAAATCGGCAACATAGAAATCACGAACTACTACACGATTTAGCATTCCCACCGTGATATTTCCAACCGAAACAGTTGTACCGAGGTAGTCGCTTGCCCACAACGCAGCCTTATCAATAGCCCTATTCTGCACCGAAGGGAATGCAAGCAGCAAAGCCATACTCAAAGGAAAAATTATCAGCAATAAAATGATTGCAGATAACGCCCTTAACAATATTTTTGTAACTTTGCGCACGGTTTTGTTCTCATTTTCGGCACTTTACGGCCTATAAGTTATATAATAACTTACAAAAGTAGTCATAATTTGCGGAACTTGCAAACAAAACGCCAGAAATTTTAGACAAGAATATAATACAAAATATGAACAACGAAATTATTATTTTGGGCATTGAGTCATCGTGCGACGACACTTCGGCTGCTGTTTTACGAAACACAACGCTTCTTTCGAGCGTCATAGCATCGCAAGCGGTACACGAGCGATATGGAGGTGTAATTCCAGAACTCGCTTCTCGTGCGCACCAGCAAAACATTGTGCCAGTGGTAGATGCAGCGCTGCGTGATGCAGGTATCACACCCGACAAAATTGACGCCATAGCCTTCACACGAGGCCCAGGCTTGCTTGGCTCATTGATGGTAGGAACATCGTTTGCGAAGGGTTTAGCCATTGCCAACAACATTCCACTCGTAGAGGTAAACCATCTTCACGGACATATTCTCTCTCATTTTGTGGATATGCCTGACAAGGAGTGCGAGCACCCGAACTTCCCATTCCTCTGTCTTTTGGTCAGCGGCGGTCATACTCAAATCGTAAAGGTTAATTCACCATTCGATATGGAGATTGTCGGCTCAACTATCGACGATGCAGCAGGTGAGGCGCTCGATAAATGCGCAAAAGTTATGGGTTTACCTTACCCCGGCGGACCCGTTATTGATGCCCTTGCAAAGGAGGGAAATCCCAATGCTTTCAAGTTCGCAAAACCACGCATCGGAGAGTTCGATTTCTCGTTTTCGGGTTTGAAGACATCTTTCCTTTACACCTTGCGTGATGAGGTTGCTAAAAATCCTAATTTCATTGAGGAGCGCAAGTGTGACCTATGCGCAGCAATACTTCATACCGTAGTCGATATACTTGTAGAACGATTGGTTAAGGCAGCAAAGCACTATCGTATTTCGGACATAGCGATAGGTGGTGGAGTAGCCGCAAACTCACTCCTCCGAGAGCGCATTGCAGCCGAAGGGGAGAAGCGTGGCTGGCGCACTTTTATCCCTGAGCGTCGCTTCACAACCGACAACGCAGCAATGATTGCCGTAGCGGGATATTACAAGTACCAGAAAGAGGAATTTTCAACCCTTGATGCTGCACCAGTAGCGAGATTTTAGTAAATAAAGCAAAAAAATCACCTAATTATCAATTATCAATTGTCAATTGTCAATTATTTTCCTAACTTTGTAACCTTAAAGGCAAAGATAGGAAAATGATGGATTGGCACATAGCAGTAGCACTACTCGTTTCGGGTACGCTGGTCGGAATAATCAACACCCTCGCAGGAGGAGGTTCGATTATTACGATGACTATGTTTATGGCATTCGGTTTGCCAATCAATGTTGCAAACGGCACAAACCGTATCGCTGTTTTGATGCAAAATCTCGCATCCTCCTTAACCTTCATCCGCAAAAAATCATTCGACTTAAAGCACGGACTTCTCCTATCTATTCCCGTAATTGCGGGTAATATCATAGGAGCCATTGTTGCTTCCGATATTGACCAATTGATATTCAAAATCTGCTTCGGGGTAATTTTGTTGGTCATAATGATCTATCTGCTTATCGACCACAAACTTAAACCAAAGGAGGGATACCGTGTCGAGATAAAACCTTTGCACTACTTCCTCTTCTTCTGGATAGGTTTCTATGGCGGGTACATCTACATAGGATTAGGATACCTCCTCCTCACAGTAGCCTTGTGGTTGATGCGAATGGATATGGTCGTAGCCAATGCCATTAAGGGCTTTGTTATTCTGCTTGCCACACCTTTCTCATTGGCGGTATTTATGATTATGGGCAATGTCGATTACACCTTTGGTATAATTCACGGCGTAGGCAATATGATAGGCTCTTTCCTCGCATCGCACTATATGGCGAATTGGGGCAAGAATTTCATAAAAGTCTTTATGGCTATAATAGTCGCAATCTGCTTCTGCGACCTTATCGGAGTTATATCGTTGCACGATTTTTTCTACTCTCTTTTATCAATTAAAGAATAGGGAACGATGGAAGAGAAGATTAAAATTGAGGGTGCGCGAGTCCATAACCTCAAAAATATCAACCTCGAAATTCCTCGTAATGCGCTGGTTGTCATTACGGGCTTGTCAGGCTCTGGAAAGTCATCATTGGCATTCGACACCATCTATGCCGAGGGGCAACGCCGTTATATGGAAACCCTCTCGATGTACGCACGCCAATATATCGGCACTATGGAGCGCCCCGATGTTGATAAAATTTCGGGGTTGTCGCCTGTGGTGGCTATCGAGCAGAAGACCACCAATCGCAACCCTCGTTCAACCGTAGGTACAGTAACCGAAATCGCCGATTTTCTGCGACTTCTATTTGCGAGGGCATCGAGAGCATACTCTCCCGCTACGGGCGAGGAGATGGCGCACTATTCGGACGAGCAGATTGCCGATTTGATTTTGCGTGACTACGCAGGTCGCAAAATTGCCTTCCTTGCACCCATCGTGCGAGAGCGCAAAGGCCATTACCGAGAACTTTTCGACTCATTTCTACGCAAAGGATATATCTACGCCCGCATTGACGGCGTAATTCGTGATTTCACCGCTGGCGAGCAACTTGACCGCTACAAAACCCACTCGATAGAGTTGGTGGTGGATAGAATGATTGCACGAGATGATGCTCGTGACCGCATTATGACCTCGCTCCGTGAGGCTATGCGCCAAGGCAAGGGGCAGATGGCAATTCACGACTACGATTCGGGCGAGATGCGCCACTATTCACGCCACCTGATGTGCCCAACTACGGGCATCGCCTTCGAGGACCCAGAACCATTTACCTTCTCGTTCAACTCGCCAAAAGGCGCTTGTCCTCGTTGTAACGGACTTGGCGAGGAGGCAGTATTCGATGTAAAGAAGGTTATTCCGGACAATCGTCTTTCTGTTCGAGAGGGTGGAATTGCACCACTCGGCAAGGGGCGTGAGAATGCACTATTTGCAACGCTTGTGGCGTTGGGCGAACGATACGATTTCTCACTTGACGACCCTATCGGCACAATCTCGGAGGAGGGTTTGAACGCCTTGCTCTATGGCAATGACGAGCCGATGCTGGTCGAGGCTTCGCTCTTTTCATCAAACCGAGGCAAGCAGATGTGCACCTGGGAGGGTGTTGCCGAGTATATAAACTCCACAATGGAGGAGGAAAACTCTCGCAAGGGCGACAAGTGGCGAGAGCAGTTTGTGGCATATCGCAAATGCTCGCTCTGTGGCGGTACACGACTGAAAGAGAACGCCTTACACTTTAAGGTGGCAGGCAAAAACATAGCCGAACTCTCGGCAATGTCCATATCTCGTTTGCATGAATGGTTCGAGGGCGTAGAGGAGCAACTGACCGAGAAAGAGTTAAAAATTGCAAGGGAAATTCTCAAAGAGATTCGTGAACGATTGCGCTTTTTGACCGATGTCGGCTTGGGTTATTTGTCGCTCAACCGAGCATCACGCACTCTGTCGGGTGGCGAGAGTCAGCGCATACGACTTGCTACGCAAATTGGCTCGAAACTCGTTAATGTTTTGTATATTCTTGACGAGCCAAGTATTGGCTTGCACCAGCGAGATAACGAGCGACTAATCAACACCTTGAAGGCTCTGCGTGATGCGGGCAACTCGGTGATTGTTGTGGAGCACGACGAGGATATGATGCGTGCTGCCGACTACATCGTGGATATAGGTCCAAAGGCTGGTCGCAGAGGTGGTCATATCGTAGCGCAAGGTACTTATAGTGAAATTGTAGGTGCAACAGGCTATACCGCTGATTATCTTTCGGGTAGGCGCACCATAGAGATACCGCAAGAGTTACGAAAGGGTAGTGGCGAAAGCATCAAAATAGTTGGCGCTCGTGGCAATAATCTCAAAGGCGTAGATGTAGAATTTCCACTCGGAAAACTTATCTGCGTAACGGGTGTTAGTGGCTCTGGCAAGTCCTCGCTCATAAACGGAACGCTCGTACCCGTTCTCTCGCACAAACTCTACCGTTCCTATGCGCAACCACTGCCTTATGACACGATTGAGGGGTTGGAAAATATCGACAAGTTGGTCGTTGTTGACCAGTCGCCTATTGGTCGCACACCACGCTCAAATCCAGCAACTTACTCGAATGTCTTTGGCGATATTCGCAAGTTGTTCGAGGCTACGCCCGATGCGCAAGTGCGAGGCTTTAAGGCTGGCCGCTTCTCGTTCAATGTGAAGGGTGGTCGCTGCGAGGAGTGCCGTGGTGCTGGCGTGCAGACTATCGAGATGAATTTCTTGCCCGATGTCTATGTGCAGTGTAAGGCGTGTGGCGGAAATCGCTACAACAAAGAGACACTTGAAGTGCGCTATAAAGGCAAGAGTATCAACGATGTACTGAATATGACCGTAAATATAGCGGTTGATTTCTTCGAGCATATTCCGACCATTCATCAGAAGTTGAAGGCTATTCAGGATGTCGGTTTGGGTTACCTCACGCTCGGACAACCTTGCACCACCTTGTCGGGTGGCGAGAGCCAGCGCATAAAACTCTCGGCAGAGTTGTCGAAACGAGAAACTGGGTGCACGCTCTACATCCTCGACGAGCCGACTACGGGCTTGCATTTCGAGGATATTCGCTGTTTGATTGGCGTTTTGAACAAGTTGGTGGATAAGGGAAATACGGTTATCGTTATCGAACACAATCTCGATGTTATCAAGGTTGCCGACCACATCATCGACCTCGGCCCCGAAGGTGGCGAGGAGGGCGGCAGGGTAGTCGCCGAGGGTACTCCAAGCGAAGTCGCCAAGTGCAAAAAGAGCCACACGGCGCAGTACTTAAAAAAGTATTTTTAACCATTAGCCATTGGCTTTTTTAGTGAAATTAGGGAGTTTAGCGAGCATTGATTTAGGACTCATTAAACTCCCTAAATTCTTTAATTTCCCTAAATTCGCTCTTCTATCCCCTAAAAATTTATAATTTTTACCCCACAATTTTGCATTTTGCATTTTGAATTCTGAATTTTTGTCTATATTTGTACCCTGAACCATTAGTATTGTTTTATGGGAAATGAAGAGGCTTTTAGTATTGTTGGTAGCAACGCTGGGCTACTTCTGTACCTACGCACAAGAGGTTAAGGAAGATAGTCGCATCCCCGATTTTATCGTAACACCCCGTTTCGATGTTAATCCTTACGCACCTATAAAGGGCGGCTACTCCGGTTTCGATTTCGGAAATTCATCACTCTACACATTTTTAGACGGCTCGGTAGGCAACTTTTCCTACTCGATGTCGAACCATTGGTTCGCTGGCGACTGGGACTCAACCAAAGGACTCTATCAGAACGCTTTTCGCTCTGACGAGTATGACTTTATCGACTGGCTCACACTCTCCTACACCGCAGGACAATTCACCTTCAATGTGGGTAAAGATGTACTGGCAGTCGGCTCTGCCGAGTACGACTACAACGATGTGGATATTCACTATCCGTTAGCATCGACCTTCTGGCACAAAAACATAGCCTATCAGTGGGGTGCGAGCGTTGATTTCACAACCAGAGAGGAGAACACCACACTGCGTCTGCAATTCGCATCATCGCCATTTGGCGAAAGACCTTTTGCCTCCAAACTCTTCGCCTACTCGCTCCATTGGACAGGCGAATATGGCTGTTTCACCCCATTTTGGTCGGCAAATTTCTTCGAGTACGAGCGTGGTAAGTTCGTAAATCTTATAGCACTCGGCAACGCCTTCTACTTGGGCGATTTCACCCTTGAAGTCGATTATATGAATCGTGCATCGTCAGTAAAGCGCTTCTTCAATCAGGAGTTCTCGTTGAGCGCACAACTCCTTTACAACTACGCAGATAAGGTCGAGGTATTCGCCAAAGGCGGATATGAGAACTTCAACAATAGCGACATCTTCGGATATGAAGATGATATTTGGTTTATCCCAACCGACAACTCTCTCTGCCCAAAGTATTGGTATGTGGGTGGAGGAGTACACTACTTCCCACTGCGTGAGAGCCGAGATTTGCGCTTGCACGCCGTAGCGGCATACAACTCATTTGCAAATAGCGTGTCGATATCGTTCGGCGCAACATATTACTTTAATCTAACACAAACCATTCTGAAAAATCGCAAGTAAGAGATGGCAAAAAAGAGCGAAACAATTATCAAAATCGAAAATCTCTCCAAATCGTTTGGCGAGAAGGTCGTACTCGACAACATCAACCTCGACATCAAGCGAGGCGAGTTCGTAACACTGCTTGGCCCTTCGGGTTGTGGCAAAACTACGCTGTTACGAATGTTGGCAGGATTTACACAGCCTGACGAGGGTATTATCACGATGGAGGACAAAGATATTTTAAGTATGCCTCCGCATCAGCGACCTCTAAACACGGTTTTCCAGCGATATGCGCTATTTCCGCATCTGAATGTCTATGAGAATATCGCTTTCGGCTTGAAACTCAAAAAGGTTGAGTCGAAGGAGATTGACAAGCGTGTGCGCAAGGCGTTGAAGATGGTGTCGATGACCGACTACGAGGATCGTGATGTAAATTCGTTGTCGGGAGGTCAACAGCAGCGTGTTGCGATTGCTCGTGCGATTGTTAATCAGCCACAGGTGCTCTTGCTCGATGAGCCGTTGGCTGCGCTCGACTTGAAGATGCGCAAAGATATGCAGATGGAGTTGAAGCAGATGCACGAGGCGCTCGGCATCACCTTTATATATGTAACACACGACCAGGAGGAGGCTCTCACATTGAGCGATACTATCGTGGTTATGAGCGAGGGTAAGATTCAGCAAATTGGCACTCCGATTGACATCTACAACGAGCCTGTAAACTCATTCGTTGCCGACTTTATCGGCGAGAGCAACATCCTCAATGGCACGATGATAAAGGACAAGGAGGTTGAGTTCATTGGCCACAAGTTCGAGTGCGTGGATAAAGGCTTCGGTGAGAACACTGCGGTTGATGTTGTAATTCGACCAGAGGATATATATATCGTTGGAAATGTGGAGAATGCCGACTTTACGGGTACGGTTAAGTCCTGCACATTCAAGGGGGTACACTACGAGATGTTTGTCGAGACCGACAAGGGCTTCGAAATGATGATTCAGGACTACAACGCCTTCGAGGAGGGGGCAACCGTGGGAATGTTTATTAAGCCGTCGGATATACATGTTATGCGCAAGGAGCGCACCTGCAACACCTTCCAGGGCGTGATGACCTCGCCTACCACAGTCGAAATTCTCGGTACCGAGTTCGAGTGCAAGGAGCAGGGCTTGCAGGAGGGAGATAATGTTTCGGTGCGTGTGGCATTCAACCGTGTGGAGTTGCATGACTACAAGGAGGACGGAAAGTTGATTGGCTCCGTACACTTCATTCTCTACAAGGGCGACCACTATCACCTAACAGTAAAGACCGAAGATGGAAACTTCATCTATGTGGATACCAACGATATATGGGACAACTTCGATGTTGTTGGTATATCCATTGACAAGCGTGATATCTATATTTCAAAACGAGTTTAAGATAGTGTGCCGAAATGAGATTTTTTGCAAAACTATTCAATAAACGAGCAAATTGGGCTATCCCATACGCTATATTTCTGGCACTCTTCGTGGCTTTGCCATTGGTGCTGATAGTGATTTATGCGTTTAGAGGTGCAGATGGTGGATTTTCGCTCGAAAATTTCATAAAGTTCGTAACGCAACCCGAAGCGGTAAATACCTTCATCTACTCGATAGGCATTGCGCTGATTACTACGATATTGTGCATCCTTCTCGGCTATCCTGCGGCGTGGATTTTGAGCAACAAACAACTTAATCGCTCGGAGGTTATGGTAGTATTGTTCATTCTGCCAATGTGGATTAACATCTTGGTGCGAACACTCGCCACAGTGGCGTTGTTCGACTTTTTGAAATTCCCATTGGGCGAGGGGGCTTTGATATTCGGTATGGTCTACAACTTCTTACCGTTTATGATCTATCCAATCTACAACACCTTGCAGAAGATGGACCACTCGTTGATTGAGGCTGCCGAGGACTTGGGAGCAACACCTTCGGAGGTATTCCGAAAGGTTACTATTCCGTTATCAATGCCGGGTGTAATGTCGGGTATTATGATGGTCTTTATGCCTACAATCTCGACCTTTGCCATTGCCGAGTTGCTTACGATGAACAATGTCAAACTGTTTGGTACAACCATTCAGGAGAATATCAACAACGGAATGTGGGAGTATGGTGCAGCATTGTCGCTTATTATGCTGGTTATCATCGGCATCACATCGCTCTTCTCGGACGGAGATGAACAGGCCGATAGTGAGAGTCTAATTTAGGAGGAGGGGAGTATATGAAGAGATTTTTCGCACAATTATATCTTTGGTTGCTCTTGGCATTGCTCTATGCGCCAATTATCATCATCGCCATCTTCTCATTCACCGAGTCGAAGGTGTTGGGCAATTGGACTGGCTTTTCGACTGCGTTATACACTTCGTTGTTTAGTGGTGGTGCGCATAGTTCATTGATGGATGCCATCAGAAACACCCTAAGTATCGCATTGATTGCAGCGACCGCATCAACCGCATTGGGCTCGATAGCGGCTATTGGAATTTTCAATATGCGAGGCCGCAAGAAGCAGGTTATCAACTTCTTAAATGACATTCCGATGCTCAATCCCGATATTATTACGGGTATTTCGCTATTTCTCTTGTTTGTAAGTTTGGGCATTTCGCAGGGCTACACCACCGTAGTGTTGTCGCATATCGCATTCTGTACGCCGTATGTGGTTTTGAGCATTATGCCACGCCTACAACAGATGAATCCTAACATCTACGAGGCTGCGCTCGACCTAGGTGCAACACCTTTCCAGGCACTCCGTAAAATTATCATTCCGGAGATTAGACCGGGTATGATTTCGGGCTTTATCCTCGCCTTTACGCTCTCGATTGACGACTTCGCAGTAACGCTCTTTACCAAGGGAAACGAGGGCTTGGAAACCCTCTCGACATATATCTATGCCGATGCACGAAAAGGTGGTTTAACACCTGAATTGCGACCACTTTCGACCATTATATTCGCAGTGGTATTATTGCTACTTATAATTATTAACATTCGAGCAAAGCGTATTGCAAAACGCAAACAAGCGATGTAACCCATTATGAAGAGAGTCTTAATTACAATACTTTGTGCTATTTGTGCAGTTCTCTCGGTGAATGCCGCAGACCGAGCACATACCCTCAAAATCTACAACTGGGCAGACTATATTGACGAGTCGGTACTTGACGACTTTAAGGTATGGTACAAGGAGCAAACGGGCGAGGAGATTGAAATAGTCTACCAACTTTTCGATATTAACGAGATTATGCTTGCCAAAATCGAAAAGGGTAAGGAGGATTTCGATGTAGTGTGTCCTTCGGAGTATATTATTGAGCGAATGTTGCGCAACAATATGCTTTTGCCGATAGACAAAGACTTCGGCGAAACGCCTAACTATCTGCAACATATCTCGCCTTATATCATCGAGCGCTTCAACAAGATTGATGGCTGTGGCAAGAATGCTAACGACTATGCTGTGGGCTATATGTGGGGTACTACGGGCTTGCTCTACAACACCAAGTATGTAACAGCGGAGGAGGCTTCGACTTGGGGCACACTCCACAACGAGAAGTTCGAGAAGAAGATATTTATCAAAGATGCCTTTCGTGATGTATATAGCACAATTCTTATATATCTGCGCCACAATGAGTTAGTAGAGGGTAAAACCTCGCTTGACGAGTTGATGTACGACTCCTCTGACAAGTCGATTGCCGATGTGGAGGCATTCCTCAAAAAGGCGAAGAAGTTGGTTGCCGGCTGGGAGGCAGACTTCGGCAAGGAGATGATGACCAAGGAGAAGGCATACATAAACCTCACTTGGAGTGGCGATGCCGTGTGGGCTATCGAAGAGGCTGCCGAGGTGGGCGTATCATTGGACTATGTTGTGCCAAAGGAGGGTAGTAATGTGTGGTTTGATGGCTGGGTAATCCCGAAATATGCCGTAAATACCAAGGCGGCACGCTACTTTATCAACTTTATGTGTCGTCCCGATATTGCCATTCGCAATATGGAGGAGATTGGCTATGTGAGCGTTATCGCATCGCCCGAAGTGCTTGAAGCACAGAGCGATGATGAACTCGAAAACACCATTGATGCCTCATATTTCTTTGGCGAGGGAGCCGAGAATGTCAAATTAAATCCGGTATTATATCCAGACAAATCGGTTGTTGAGCGTTGTGCAATGATGCACGATTCGGGCTCACGCACACCAAAGATGTTGGAGATGTGGGCACGAGTTAAGGGTGATGAAGTACCGTTGTGGAACTTGATGATTATTGTGGTATCGTTTAGCGTATTATTGGTTTTGGGCATTCGTCGCAAAATCAATAAAAACCGCAAGCAGAGCCACCGCAAACCCCGCAAAGCCAAACGCAAGTAGAGAAAGCAAAAGAGTTCGCCGATAAAGCGAACTCTTTTTATTAGTACTCGGAGCGGGAATCGAACGGTCGCAGCAGGTTTGAGCAGAGCAAGCAAACAGAAAACGGAGAACGGAAAGCGGAAAACTAAAAAATTCATACTCCCAACAGCACCACTGGGAATCGAACGGTCGCAGCAGGTTTGAGCAGAGCAAGCAGGGAAAATGTGCAGAAAACCGAAGGTTTGGAAGATTGATTGAGAATAGATGCCAAACTTGTTTGAGCAGATATTTCTCAAACGATATTCCAAAGTTGCGTAGCAACTCTGCACATTCGACAAGCGCAGACAACTCTGCCACACCGCCACCGACTGACCGAGTCACGCTAACGAGTAAAAGATATGCCCGACTTCTATATGAAGTCGGGCATCTTTGTACTCGGAGCGGGAATCGAACCCGCACGGCCATTACTGGCCACAGGATTTTAAGTCCGGCGTGTCTACCTATTCCACCATCCGAGCCCTATTTGCGGTGCAAATGTACAATTAAAAATGCAAAATGCAAAATGCAGAATGCAAAATTTGTACTTATAGTTGCTCTAAGTATGCTATTACCTCTTCGGCGTTTGGTTTTTCAAACCACTTTATCTCTTTATCTCGCCTAAACCAAGTCATCTGGCGTTTGGCATAGCGGCGTGAGTTGCGTTTTATCAACTCCACAGCCTCCTCTTTCGTGATTGTGCCATCGAAATAGTCGAACATCTCGCTGAAACCAACCGTCTGCAAGGCGTTCAAGTGGCGGTGGGGTAGCATTGCCCTCGCCTCCGCTTCCAAACCCTCCGTCATCATCATATCTACACGACGGTTTATGCGGTCATATAACTCCTCACGAGGGTAGTCGATGCCGACCTTTACAATCTCGAAATCTCGCTTTTTCGCCCCTCCTTTGCGCAATGAGGAGTAGGGTTGTCCCGTTGTCAAACAGACCTCCACAGCACGCAAAACTCGTTGCGGATTGCATCTATCAACCTCGTTATAGTAGACCTCGTCTAACTCTCGCAACTGCTCGACAAGCGGCTCCAAGCCCTCCGTTTCGAGTCGTTTAAGCAACTCCTCACGCAGCGCTGGCTCGGCATCGGGCAAATCGTCCATACCCTCACACAACGCCTTGATATACAAACCAGAGCCACCCACGGCAACAATCGTGTCGTGATGCACGAATAACTCCGAAAGTCGCTCCAACGCAACCCTCTCGTAGGCTCCGCAGTTGAACTCCTCGCTAACATCAAGACAGTCAACCAGATGGTGCTCCACACGACTCATCTGCTCACGGGAAGGTTGTGCCGTACCTATCGCCATACCACGATAGAATTGGCGAGAGTCGGTCGAGATAATCGGTGCGCCAAAATGCTCCGCCACACCGATACTCAAATCGGTCTTACCAGAGCCTGTCGCCCCGACAATAACGACAAGTCGCTTTCTACCACTCGTCATCGCCATCGCTATCGCCATCAAATCCTCCGAAATCGCCCATCATCTCGTCGAAGATAGAGCCTGCATTCGAATCTACTGCATCGGGATCGTACTGGTCAGGCACAGGCGCATTCTCGAATGCCACACGAGGGTATTCGAGTGCCGGATTTGGCTCCGACGAACCCACCAACTCGATGTAGAATGCACGCTCGGCAAAGATATCGAAGAGGTAAATCAGACGAGTGTAGTCCGCCACGATAATCTCCGCCAACGAGGTCTTCGCCATTGGAAGTGGTGCATCCTCGCCCTCGTAGCCAGTGTCGCCCATATCCATAAGGGTAAACTCTCGACAACGCTGCCACTTGTCATCGGCAGTAAAGAACGAAGCCATACAATCGTCGTAACCGATAGAGTTGATGATAAAGTCGTGGAACTCCGACAGTTTCATCATCGGATCGACCTCAAAATCACGAACGAAATTATCGTTCTCATCGCTCAACATTCTAAATTTAAGTATCATATTCTTATTTTGGCTTTTAGTTATTGGCTATTTTCTATTTTTACCATTTCCGAGAAGTTGTATAACAAGAGGGATTTCAAGGCTTGCGAGGCGTTGAGTCCGCAGCATACTCAGGCGTATGTGAGGAACTCAACGACCGAAGCGTAACGCAGAAATCACCTTGTTAGACGGCTTCTTATATATCGTGCGAAAGTGGGGGTGGCACACACCCCGCAGTGTCAAAATCGCCCCAACGCTCCTCAATAGAATCAATCGTAGCAAACAACTCCGCAGGGTTATTCTCCGTAACCAATCGCATTCTCGTATCCTTAAAGTTTGGCAACCCCTTAAAGTAGTTCGACAAGTGGCGACGCATCTCCAATACGCCCACGCGCTCGCCCTTAACCTCGATAGACTTCGCAAGGTGCTCCTTCGCAATCGCCACACGCTCCACAACACTCGGCTGTGGCAACACTTCGCCCGTATCGAGATAGTGGCGCACCTCACGGAATATCCAAGGTCTGCCGTAGGTCGCTCGACCAATCATCACAGCATCAACGCCATAGCGGTCGAACATTTCTCTTGCCTTCTCGCCCGAATCGACATCACCATTGCCGATAATCGGTATCTTAATCAGAGGATTATTTTTAACCTTACCTATCAGAGTCCAATCCGCCTCTCCCTTGTAGAGTTGGCAACGGGTACGGCCGTGAATTGTAAGCGCAGCGATACCGACATCTTGCAAACGCAGGGCAATCTCCTCGATATTCTTCGACTCATCGTCCCAGCCAAGGCGAGTTTTTACCGTAACGGGCTTCTTTACCGCCTCGACAATCTGCTTGGTCATCTCCACCATCAACGGCACATCACGCATCATCCCGGAGCCTGCACCTCTGCCCGCAATCTTCTTCATCGGGCAACCGAAGTTTATATCAATAATATCGGGGTTAGCCGTTTCGGCAATGCGTGCAGCCTCGACCATAGGCTCTATCTGATTGCCATAAATCTGAATTGCCACAGGGCGCTCAAAGTCGTTGATATTCAACTTTGCACGCGACTTCCACGCATCGCGAATAAGTCCATCCGATGAGATAAACTCCGTAGTAACCATATCCGCACCAAACCGCTTACAAATATAGCGGAACGATGGGTCTGTTACATCCTCCATCGGCGCAAGGAATAACGCCTCTTTTCTAAACTCTATATCGCCAATCTTCATCGATGCTTATACATTTGATACGAATTAACTATATTTTGCCATACGATATATGCCGTAGGGGCTATACACGCCAATGGATTGAGGAAGGACTGCGAGAGCCATATTGCCAACACAGTATTCTTCTGCCCAAGCGCCTGACCACCTGCTGCCTCGTCGCCATTCTTGCGACCTAACCAATGACCAATTGCAAACTGTATAAGGCACACCACAAGTGCTATGCCCGCCATCAATATCTCCTCCACAATATGCTCCGTGCCATTTTGAATGATGAAATAGGTTGTTTTGCCAACAATCACCACCAATGACAATAGCCAAATATAGTATGAGATAATTGAACGAGAGCCAATCCACTGCGCAGCCTTTGGAGTGAGCCAACGACATAGTTGCGACACAACAAATGGTGCAATCAACAACGGTGTAACTCGCATTAAAATCTCCATAATCGTACAGGAGCCATTTCCCCAAGCCGAAAGCAATGGAGGTGCCACAAAGGCTATTATAGTGTTGCAGATAAGGCTATGCGTAGCCATTGTAGCAACATTTGCGCCCAACATTCCAGCAATAACCACAGCACCCATAGCCATAGGTGCCAATGCGCAAATCATTCCACCTTGCGCCACCGTATCGCCAAATGGGCGTAAAAGATAGTAGACCACAAACACCCACACCAGTTGTATAACCATCAGCCACAAGTGCAACCACGATGGCTTCATATCACGAATATCTACACGACAGAATGTGCAGAAAAGCATCGAAAAGATGAAGAATGGGGTAGACAGGCCACCACTCCAATCATCGAATATCGTAATAGGATAACACAACAATGCGCCAATCACCATACCAATAGGCATAGAGATTGAGCGCATTGTATGTGACGAAATTCTCATCTACTATTTTTTAGCAAGGATTACTCCTTCTCGGGCTTTGTAGACTCTTTCAACCACTGCAAATCCTCCTCCGACATATCGTAGATAGAGGCGGCACGATAGATGCCTCCCCAAGCGGTTAGGTGGTCGTTGATACTTCCTCGCTTGTTCGGAAGAATGCGGTACTTGCTCCAAATGTTAGGGAATATAGCCTCGCTCTTACCGCCAACTGGACGCTCCAAGCCGTGCCAGAGTGTACGACCTTCGTAGGCAAAGCCCTGTGTGCCGTTGCGCCAAATCAACTCGGCAACCTCACGCCACAATGGCTCGTTATCAATCTTCGAAAGCCACAAGTACTCGCTAATCAAAATCGCACCATACTCATCAGATGCCGAGTGCTCAACACCAACGATATTCGAGCCTGCTGGACGAACATCAAATACGGTCAAGTCGTCATCCTCGTCGTAGATTGGATTGTGGATATAAACCCACGAAACAAAGTACCACGCAGCCTTGCGAGCATAGTCGAGATATTTCTTATCGCCAGTCTGCTCGTACATATACTTCGAAACGGTGAAGTACGGGTGAATGCCCTCCTTATCGATACTTGCGCAATCCATAGCACCACCAAAGCAACGGAAGTAGTCAAAATCCTTCTCGTAGTAGTATGCCATAGACTTCTCAATAGCAGGCAAAATACGCTCGTCGCCAGTAAGTTGATGATAACGAGCAAGTCCCATCAATACAAATCCTGCGCCATCGCCATTGTAGGTTACTACCTCGCCAGTATTACCATTCCAAACCGAGCCTACTGCGCCATCCTCACGAATGCCTTTCAAGATAACATCCACGATAGGTGTTGCCGCACTCTTAAACTCCGAGCCATCCATTCCGTGCTTATCGAGGAACATTGCCACACGGGAGAGTTCGCTGATCGCCCAACCTACATTCGAAGCATCACGATTGTCGTGACCACGATTACGATTGCTCTTGAAGATACCATTCTCGTAACGGCGATTCTCAATCCAACTACGAAGCACCTTCATTCCAAAGTCGAAATGCTCCGGAGAGTTGTTGCGCACGCCATATTCGAGGTCAAGACGAGCCATCTGGAACGACTGACCTGCAAAGCCGAGTTCACGACCTGCGCCCTTCAAGTACTCGCCTTTTTTGAGGCGCTTGGCAGCCTTCTCGTCATATCTAAACCAGTGATTCTTATCAGGGTTAGCCTCGTAATAAGCAACTGTGTGTCCCTCCTCCGAAAGACCTGTACCGTAGTAGCCTGCACGGAATGTCATATCGTCGAGGATTGTTTCATACCAGTAGCCCTGCTCATTCTGACGACGAGTCCAATCCTGAAACTTTCGATCCAAAGCCATAACCTCATCCACGCTCCACTGCGATGGTACGCTGTGATCCAACTTGCGCCAAGCAGCCTTGAACACCTCGGCAAAGCCGTAGTTTTTCCACTGTGGCTTACCAATGAAGGCATTTGCAGTTGCCGAGAACTCCTCGCCAGGAGCAAGTGTTATGTAGTTGTCGATGCGCTCCGAAAACTTCATCTTGTCCGAGTAGCAGAGTGGTGCCTCGGTGATAGGCCAATAGATAATGTGGCAGAATGAGCCACTCTCCAACTTCTCCATCGAACAAGAACTCTCGTACGACACCTTATCCTCGTCCGAGCCATAGAGCGCAAAGACATACTTCTCATTCTCCGAGATTGTACACGAAGGAATTGAGCCTCTGTCGTACGAGAATACCCAAGGCTCACCATTATACTCCCATCCCTGTGGGAATGGTATAAAGCCCTTGCTATCGCCATAACTCTGAGGCAAGTTCAAATCCTCACCAAAGCCATTGCCATTGTAGTTGATACCAGGGAAGAGATATGTATCAGCCTTGAAGTTTGGCACAGCAGCGAGTCGCACCTTGACGGTTACAGTCTGGTCGGTGGTATTCTTCACCTTCACATCAACCTGCCACTCGTTACCCTCACGCTCAGCCTCTACGCTCGCCTCTACGCCATCGATTGCAGGCACGGTAGAAGCGGTAAAGGTAACCTTTGGCGTACATCCCACAAACATTGCAGCACACGCCAATAACGCACAAATAGTTGTCTTGAATTGCTTCATAGTATTAGTTTTTGGTTTGAATTTGGTTATTTTGAGCAAAGATAGCAAAAAAGAACTGCATAATGGGGTATTTTGCAAATTATTTTTGCTAAAAGCAAAAAAGAGTGGAGAAAGGCTCTCCACTCTCACTATTTAGCACTCTTCTCAATTACTCGATAATGCCTGCACGGCGGAAGATGTAATCCACATTTTTGAGGTAGTACTCCAAAGTGAAGCACGAATCCAACTCCTCACGAGTGAGTTTCGACATAACCTTCTCGTTCTCCGCCAACAACTCCTGATAGTCAGCACGCTCTGCCATTGCACGCATTGCCACAGGCTGTACGGTGTCATAAGCCTCCTCACGAGAGAAGCCCTTGTCAATCAAGGCGTTCATCACACGCTGTGCGAAGATAACCTTGCGAGTGCGGTAGATATTCTCCATCATAACATCCTCGAACACTACGAGGTTATCCAAGATACCCTTGAAGCGGCAGAGCATATAGTCCAACAACTCGGTAGCATCAGGCAAGATGATACGCTCGGTTGCCGAGTGCGAAATATCACGCTCGTGCCACAAAGCCACATTCTCGCAAGC
>JAGCLL010000089.1 GCA_017647025.1 Alistipes sp.
ACCTTGTCGGTCAACTTCTTACCTGTGAGCTTCACCTTCTCGGCGTTGATAACGATAACATTGTCACCGCAGTCAACATGAGGGGTGTAGCCCGGCTTGTTCTTACCGCAGAGAATCTTAGCGATCTGCGAAGCCAAGCGGCCCAATACCTCGTTAGTAGCGTCGATGACAACCCACTCCTTGTTGACAGTCGCTGCGTTCAACGAGATAGTTTTGTAACTTAATGAATCCATCTAATACTTGTTAAAAAAGTTTGTAATCCAACCTCGCACTTTGCGAGTGCGCAAAGGTACGAACATTTTTTGAATTAAACAACTTTTTTAATAATTAAAAAACATAAAAAGAGCCTACATCAAAAATGCAGGCTCACTTGGAGGGTACTACCCTATTGTTCAATGAATTGCTCCATTATTTCGGGCTCGGCACAGGAGAGAACTACGCTCTTGCCGTTCCACAATTTTATCAGATATAAGTTTTGAAATGATGTAGCAAAGAGTCGAAATGAGCCCAACTTGCTCGAATAGTAGTGCCCGAAATAGCCAAACAGACCACCTACTCCGCAGGTACGGATTACCCCGCTAAAATCTTTTTTAGACAGTGGCGTAATACTCTCTATTTCGTTGCGATTTATCACGATGCTTTTATATCGTCGCAAGATAACTATCTGCTCCTCACCTATCTCCAAGCGCTGTGGAGCCAAACCCTCGCACGCCAGTATTACAGGCAAGAATACAACATTCAGCACAATCAGCGAGCCGAGCATTGCCGAGTCGTTATCGGTAGTACAAATCTGGAAGATAAACCAACCCGACAATCCAACCCAGAGAGCAAAGCAGGCAAAAGTCATCACCCACAAGGTCTTGTTCCAGACAAACGGAACGGTATAAAATTGCTTTCTACTCATAAGTTTTGGGCTATTAGCCATTAGCCATTATCTATTATTTTTAATCCTCAATCCTCAATTCTCAATTAATGCTCCGCATTAGAACTGCACCTTCACTCCCACCGTAAACGATGCGCCCATCTCACGATAGAAAGCCCAACGATAGGTTGGCATCACATCGCCGAGGAGATTATTTCCCTCTGCATAGACCGTACAGGTTTTGCTTATATGCCAATCAGCATAGAGGTTCAAGCCAACCCAGAATGGTGTTTCAAAGGTAAATGACCTATCCTCTGCACCCAAAATCGAACTACTCTGCACGCAAGTCCAATATGTCTTACCTCGCAACTCCGCCGACAAGCCCACTGTAAACTTCTTATGGGCATACCTCGCCTTCAACAACGCCTCTATCGATGGCATAGCATCCTTTACGGTCGAGAAGTTACTGAACAACATACCTTTAACTTGCGCCGTCAAGAGCAACTGCGAGATAGGCTTATAATCTACCGCACCGCACAACGACCACAAGTTGCGATTTGCGCTTTGTACGCCGAAGAAAATTTGGTTGATATTGTACCAATAGACATCATTTAGCAAGAAGGACATATTGGCATAGAAACGATATGCAAATTTACTGCTTGCCGAGTGTCCCGACACGCCAAATCGCACATTATAGAGCGAGGTATTTGGCACAACACTATCGGCACTCAAAGAGCCCTCTGCGCCACCCAAAATAGCCACATACGGATTTTGACGCACCAACGAGTAGTAACTATTATTCTGCACCTCGCCATCAACCTCCACATACGGAACAAATGCTCCTCTGTCGTTGATATTGAGTGAGAGTGCCAAGTATGGGAAGGCGTGCCACCTGCTCTTTTTCGACTTGTCAGCAGGGTTATAATCGTATATAACCTCCGCACCGACATTCATATCTACCAAGCCTCCCGAACGATAGCGATATAGCAATTTACCGCCCACAAGCGAGTTTTTGTAGGATTTCAACGACTGCAAGCCGTAGTAGCCATCATAGTCAAAATCGAGGGATAGAGCCGAGCGTTTTGTAATCTCACGAGCCAAAGCCAAGCCCGCTGTAACATTTATCTGCTGATAACGAGCGCCCTCAATAAAGGTCTGCGACTTATCGTTATAGAGGTCTGCCGAGGCGTAGACCTTGAAATTTAAGTGGCTATAATCGGCAAACGAATCACCAAACGACAACGCCAAATTAACATCGTCGAAATCTATTTTTCGTTTACTAAAATCTGCATCGTGCAGTGGATAGCGATGATAGGTATCCATACGATAGAACAGATCGCCCGCCAAGGTGTAACGGCCAATATACCTACCTCCCATCACGCCGAACTTATTATTCATCTGCATCGAGCGGTTATCCTTGTAATCCTGATTATCGTAACCATCCTTATATTGCAACTTCGCATATTGACCATAGTGATTGACATAACCAGTCAAATAGCCCACATCTGCACGATGTAACGAAGCGTAAAAATCACCCTCGGTATTGAGTGGGTAACCTATACCGGCCTTAACATAGAATGGATACTTGCGCTGATACTCCCAATAGGTTACAGTCGCTGGATTGAAGCGATGCGTACCGAGTGCCGAGGCAAACGAGCGAGGTGTAATCGTGTAATCAATCTCTGGGCGCAGAGTGATTGTATCGACCATATTCGGAGTAATATCCATCTTATGCGCACTACCAATCTCAGGGGCATACTCCTTTGTTACCTCAACCTGCTTCGCCACCTGTGCCGAAGCCGAAATAGCCACCGCACACAGAACAATAAGTGTAGTTATATATCTTCTCATAATCGAAATCTCCATTAGTTCAACTTTTCGAGTTTAGACTGCGCCTCTGCCACAATACCATCATCGGCAGGGGTATAACCATCTACCACACTGCGATATGTTGCTCGTGCCTGGAACACATCGTTGCGTTGCACATATATATCTCCCAGCAGAATAAACGCCTTACCTAACCAGTACGAGTGTGGTGTCTTGCTATCTGCCAATGCGTAAATTTTCTGCTCACACTCATCGAGTTTGCCCTCTGCGAACAACGCCTCAACAACACGATAAGCCGACTCTGCACCCTCCACATTCGATACATCCGCAGCCAACATCTCATATATCTTACGAGCCTCAGCCGCCTCACCACGACCACTATGTACCTTTGCCTTGGCAAAACGCACCTGACGCAGCATCACTGCATCAACATCTGCCAGACTATCCAAATCGTTTGCCATCGCAAGCAGTGCATCGTCATCGTTACATAACAACACCGATTTTGCATATCCCGAAGCCGCCTCCGCACGCAATGCCGAACTATCTACCACATCGTACATACGACGGAAAGCCGGCGCCGACTCGTAGTAGATTTTATTCTCGAAGGTTACACGAGCCAACTTCTCAACCACCGGCACGGTGTATTGATTTTGCGGCTGCTCTGCCAACAACTTCATACTCTCGACTGCTCGGTCAAGGCTATCCGATTTGAGATAGCAATCGCTCAGGCAGAATAACGCATCGTTGGTATAATAGCCCTTTGGATAGGCTGAAAGATAATCTTTCAAGTGAGCAATAGCATCCTCGTTACGGTCTGCGAGGTAGATATTCTGTGCTGCACGGAACGACAACGAATCACGAGCCATCAAACTCAAATCGCACACCGCACCTGTACGCTCGGCATAGGCGAAGTATTCGTTTATATCACCCTTTGCCACATATATCTCTCTTACGCTCTGAATTGCATCCTTTGCAGCCGCAGACTGCGGAGCCGACGAGATAATGCGGTCGTAGTAGTGCAACGACTTGTCGCTATTACCAAGATTGAAATGCACTAAACCCAAATCGAGCAATGCAGATGTATAGTATGGCGACTGCGGATACTTCTCGACAAAGCGCTCCAACACCGAAGCACCATCGGCATAGCGCCCCAGCGACACATAAGTGCGACCAAGTTCGTATGCAGCGTCGTCGTTGTAGTCGCCACAATTCTCGCTCTGCATCTGGCGCAAAGCACCAATTTTCGCAGTAGTTTTACCCGCCAACCCGAGCGAAATGGCACGCTGATACTTGGCATAGTCCTGCTCCGCCGTTCCGAGGGCAACTGCACCCTCATAACTCTTCACGGCATCGGCATACTTGCGTTGCGAATACTGCGTATCACCCAAGCGGTTGAAGGCATCGGCACGATAGCGGTCAGCCGCCTTATACAACCATACAAAGCCCTCAAATGCCTTCTGACTCTTCGTCATATCCTTCTGCGTAAAGTGGGCATAGCCGAGGTTGTAGAGCGCCATCTTGTACTCATTCTCCGACTTCGGCGCACGACGAAGATAGTAGTCATAGTAACTTATCGCCTTGGCGTAGTTGCCCAATTTGTACTCTATCTCGCCTAACCAAAAGAGGCACAACGCATTGTACTTTGGACTAACACCAATCTTTTGCGCCTCATCGAGTGCCGACTTTGCCTTTTCTAAATCCCCCTCCATAAACGCCTCCAAGCCTTTGAAGTAGGCAATCTTCTGCAAGGCAGTGCGCTGTGTACCATCAGGATTTGGGAACGCCTTAATCGCCTTATAAGCCATTTCGTAGTCGTGCGAGTTGTAGTATGCTGCAATCAGCAACTCTCTCGCCTCGTCTGCACGCTCCGAATCGGGATACTTCGTAACATAGCGGGTAAGCACATTGATAGACTCATTGAATGTGCCACCTCCCGTCTCGAATAGCAACTTTCCGTAGTTAAACAAGGCATCCTCTGAGATCTCATTATTAAATTTATCGTCGGCAGCCATCGCAAAGGCGTGTATGGCTTGACGCTTGTCGTTACGGCGTATGTAACAATCAGCCAAGTGATATGAGGCGTTCTGCGCCAACTCGTCACTACCCTCCGCAACCTTACGCAGAGCCTCGATGGCAGTAGCGTAGTCGGTCGAGCGATATGCCGAATAGCCAAGGATATAGTTCTCCTCTCGTCCCATCTTACCACCAGAGCGCTGATACATCGACATATAGATGAATGATTTGTTGTAGCCCTGTAAGCGATACCAGGCCTCGGCAACCACTCGCATCAACTCTGTGCGTTCAACCTCCACCGACTGCTTCATCAACTCATCACCACTCTTCACTACATATTGGTAATTTCCCCTCGCAAACTCAATCTGGAAGAGATAGTACGGAATAACCTTCGAGTAGTTGTCGCTCTTTCTCAACGAGTCGAAGCCCACATAAGCCTCCTTATACTCGCCACGAGCATAGTGGATATAGGACTTGTAGTAGACTGCGTGGTCGGCATAGTTGCCCGTTGGTGAGAGTTTCGAGAAGAAGGAGTATGCCTTATCGTATGCGCCCGAAGTAAACTCGATATAGCCCATTCGCATATTATACTTCTCTCTATTCTCGATTGTCAGAGCCTTGTACGACACTGCGTCGAAGTAGGCACGAGCCTTCTTTGACTCCTCTCGCTCGCTATAATACATCGCTAACATAAAGCGCACATCGTTGGTGTGCACCGACTCTGGATAACGACGCAAAAAGGCGAGGAGGATATTCTCCGTATTGTTATCTCGCAACTCCGAAGCGCAGAGTGCCAACTCGAAATCGATATGGCGCACCAACACCTCGTCATCAATAGGCACAACCTTTCGCAACGACTCCAACGAATGGCGAGCCTCGGCAAATCGTTTGTGTTCAATCAACGAAGTTGCTCGCTCGGCAGCCTGCTTGACATCAACCGACGCAACCGCCTCGGCAACGCCTATATTCATCAACGCTATAAGTAGTAGAAATCGACTCTTTTTCAACATAGTAGCACTATATTTCTTAATTTAGACAAAAGTACAAAATTAAATTCAGAATTAAAAATTAAAAATTAAAAATTTTTAGATGAAGAGCAACAATAGTGATTAAGGAGTCAGGGGGTATTAAACACAACAAAAAAAGAGTGGAGAAATTCTCCACCCTCAATCAATCCTGCTATGCAGGCTTTTATCCTTACGGCTTAGTTCTGCGCAGGGAGTTCTGCCTGAGGCATCTCAACAACCTGCTCGGTAGTTGGCTCCGAAAGCATTTCGAGGTCGCTTGCAGCGCCCGACTTACCAGCCTCAACCTTCTTACCACCGATAAATACGGTCGAAAGCAACGACAATGCGAGAACTACAACGGCTGCACCCCAAGTAAACTTCTCCAAGAAGTCTGCTGTCTGACGAACACCCATAACCTGGTTAGATGCGCCAAAGTTCGATGCCATACCGCTCTTTGGGTTCTGAACCAATACTGCAAGCACCATCAAGATGCTAACGATAAGAATCAATACAATCAAAAATGTGAACATAGTCTATCTGTTTTTAATTATTTTTCTCGATATTTTCAATTTTCTCGGCAAAGTAAGCACTTTTTTCCGAATTTAGCAAACTTAATTTGCGATATATTTCAATTGCCTCGTATTTTAGTCCTTGCGCAAGGTAAATTTCTGCCAACTCCTCGCTTACGAGGTCATCTTCCTCGTCAATCTCCGCCTCGGTGCGTACTTCACTCTCAACCTCGCCCTCTTCGGCAACAATACGATACTCGCCCTTGCGCAAAAAGCGACTAATTATCTCGCCCTCACTCTCTTCGGCAAGTACCTCAACATCAACAGCATAACGCCGTGGAGCGCTCTGCGACTGCGCCACTTGTGCCACCTCGTACCAAGGGTACTTTTCAAGAAGTTCTGTTATTTGGTCTTTGGTCATAAAGAGAGTTAAAAGTTAAAAGTTAAAAGTTTTCCGCTTTAATCCTGCTTCGCAGGCTTTTCCTCCTTCGCACCTCGGCATAGTGCGTAAGCGTCCTCTGCCCTCGGTTTGTCGTCGGTTCCGTTTTCCGTTACCAATTCGACGCCGCAGCCATAAATATATCGGTTACAATCTGCTCCACAATCTCTGGGATGAGGGTACTCTCCACCTCGTTGAGCAACTTTGTAGAGTCGTAGTCTGCGTATGCCGAGAAGGTTTTTGCCTTAAACGAAGCCTTTTCGTCAATCACATTGGTAAAATTGACCTTTACAGTAACAGTTAATCGGTTCTGCAAAGCATACTCACCACTCGACACCGACGATGTTGTAGAGGTGTAGCCCACAATCTCTCCCTCGAATGCGAAATCTCCACCCTCCGGAACCTGCACCAAACGAGTTCGGGTTGCAAATCGTTGCGTCAACTCATCGGTCAAGGTAGAACTCAAAATAGGAGCAACCATTGCCGCATTATTCGGGAAATATGCCACCGAAAAGGTCTTTGCATCGGGCGGAATAGAGGCACCCGACAACGAATACTTAACGGTGCAACCACTTGCTAACAAGAGTATTACAGCAGATATTGCGACTATTATCTTTTTCATATTACTCCTCTATATTCAACTCCTTAATCTTGCGATAGAGCGTGCGCTCCGACATAAACAACTCCGCCGCAGCACCACGACGACTACCACCATTGCGACGCAGAGCCTTCAAAATCTGTTCTCGCTGCATATCGGCCTTGGTCATCTCACGAGGTATCTCATCTACGACCTCACTCTCGGCATAAACCTCCTCCACCATCGGCGCAGGGGTTGTATGCGGCAAGAGAGCCTTAACCTCGCTATGCTCGGTCGGAGCAGGAGTTGTGCGATACGATGAGTAGCCACTATGAAGATCCGACAACATTCGCTTCAACTCGTTGATATCGCTACGCATATCAAACAATATCTTATACAACAGTTCTCGCTCGGAGTTCATATCCTCAACCTTTGCCGACTGGGTTACACTCGGCGATGATGCCGAAGACTCATCAACAAGGTATTTCGCCAATATCTGCGGGGTAATATCACGCACCTCCTCGATAGCCGAAATCTGCTCTGCCACATTTTTGAGTTGGCGGATATTTCCACGCCAGTAGTAGTTTTCGAGCAGCGCTCGTGCCTCCTCATTCAAAGCAATTGCAGGCATTTTGTACTGCACCGCCACATCTGTCGCAAAACGACGGAAAAGAAGATGAATATCCTCTGGTCGCTCACGCAATGCCGGCACCATAATAGGTACAGTATTCAAACGATAGTATAAATCCTCTCGGAAACGACCGTCGGCAATAGCCTTCATCAGGTTGGAGTTCGTAGCCGCCACAACTCGCACATTTGTCTTTTGCACCTTTGCCGAGCCTACACGCATAAACTCGCCCGTCTGCAAAACTCGCAACAAGCGCACTTGGGTAGCAAGCGGAAGTTCGCCCACCTCATCGAGGAAGATTGTACCTCCATCAGCCTCTTCAAAATAGCCTTTGCGAGCCTCGATAGCGCCAGTAAAAGCACCCTTCTCGTGACCAAACAACTCCGAGTCGATTGTGCCTTCGGGAATAGCACCACAGTTAACAGCCACATACTTGGCGTGTTTGCGAGATGAATGAGCGTGGATAACCTGCGGAAAGAACTCCTTTCCAACACCACTTTCTCCCGTTACGAGAACGGTCAAGTCGGTGGACGCAACGCGCAATGCAACCTCCAACGCTCTATTCAAAAGCGGAGAGTTGCCAATAATGCCAAATCGCTGTTTTACTGAGAGTAAAGTACTATTATCCATCGTTTTTGTTCTATTCATTTATCATCTGTCCAGGCGTAACACGCAGTGCATCTATTGCGGCATCATCAACCTCTGCCAAGGTCGAGACATAGTAGCCGTATGCTATCGCCAACACCGCTGCCAAGACAATCACTATCGCCAACGCCACCACAAGGTCAAACTTCTTGCGAGGTCTTTTGTGAGCGACAGGTGTAGGCGAAGTTTTAGAAACATTAGTGGCGTTAGAGGTTTTCTCTACCGGCTCTTTCTCTGCAATAGGTTTCTCCTCAACTATTGGCTTTGGAACAAACGGAGTGTGTTTTGGCATCTCGCCCTGCACTGGCGGATATAGACGCAAAACCTTCGTTTCTGGCTCTATGCGCAGCGTTCCAATCTCGCCCAAACGGTAGTAGCCATACTGCTCCAAGTTATGACGCACCTCAAAAATGAAGCGATCCGTCACCACCGCAGCCTCCATCTCGGTCAATCCCCTGGCACGAAGCAATGACGAAAGCACGCCATCGTCCGTACTCAACAGATTGGAAAATACCCTTTCACCCGACTCCTTCACCATAAAGGCTCCAAAGTTAGGCACCACTAATCTACGATTAGTTTGAAGATACTCCGATATGACCTCAATTACCACACTCATACGACTACAAAACGGCTAAAACGCCTATTTTATTATTTGCTCTTTGCAGCAATCACAGAGTCGATGTACGCCTTAATCTTTGGCTTTGGATCCTCCCAGCCCTCTGGCTTGATAACTTTGTTATCCTTAGGGTTGTAGTGAGGCTTTCCATCTGGCCACAACTTCGCCATATTAGCCTTCTGCACGATGTCGAACAACTCGTCTGCCTCCAAGCCCATCTCGACCATTGTGCCGAGGGCGAAGTACATCAAATCAATCATTGCATCAGCCTGCTCGTATATATCCTCCGCAATAAGGAACTCGGCAACCTCCTCATTCATCCATTTTGCACGGCTCAAAGCGCGCTTCTTGGCAATCATTACGGGTTGCTCCGCTACGGGGTGTCCGAACTTCTCGTGAAACTCACGAACATCATTCCATTCTTTTTTCATAATTTTCTGATATATTTTTGTTTTTACTTTTACTCAATCCTAGTATTTCAAAATACAGCCATACAAGATGGAGGAATTATGAAAATTAATCTATTTTGACATTCCCTCCAAACCTCCCTTTGGAAAAGGGCGGTTTGTCGCTTCGCTCCATTAGACCCGTTACAATCTGTATTCGTACTTTTACCCAATTTATAACAAGGCGCAAAGATATAAAAAAATTTTTATATATCCTATTTTTCACTATCTTTGCAGAGATTATCACACAAAAAACTCTTTTCTATGAACTCAAAAAACACTTTTTCTATGAAAAAAACTCTCTGCCTTTTGTGCGCAGTACTACTCGTTGCGTCAGCAACAGCAAAAGAGTACTCTATTTCAACACCTAATACCACTCTCATTCTCTCGGCAAATGAGGGCAAGGAGTTGATGTTCAACTACTACGGAACTCGCTCCGAGGCGAATGAACTGCGAGCCGCAGGGCGAATGTTAAACTATCGAGCCTACCCTGCTTGGGGAACACAATGCGTTCTACCCTACGCATCGCTTGTCAAGCAACACGATGGCGACAATGCTGTAAAACTCGTAGTTGAGAGCGTCGCAGAGAGCAATAATGGCGGCATCAGCAAACTCTCATTCCATCTTCGAGATGTTGCACACCCCGCACTACTCATAAAGGTAAACTACTCGGCGTACAACGACTGCGACATCATAAAGATGAACACCGAGTACATCAACGAAGGCAAAAAGCCCGTTGTACTCCAAAAATATATGTCGGCAGTATTGCCAATTCAGTCAGATAACTGCGTATTGCTACACCTCGACGGAACGCTTAGAAACGAGTGCAACGAGCACATCGTACCACTCAACGATGGAGTGCGCACAATCACCTCGCAGACCGGCACTATGGCGGGACGAGAATCTAACGCATCATTTATGCTTGGACTTGACGGTCGACTCGACGAAACGAACTGCCCAGTTGTAGCAGCCACCCTGCTATGGATGGGAAACTTCCACTTTGAATTCTACAACACCCACACCGCAGGTGTACCTACACTCTTTATGGGCGGAATAAACCCTACGGCGAGTGATTATACTCTATTGGGTAAGAAATCGCTCTCTACGCCCGAAATGGTATTCACCTACTCCAACAACGGCAAAGGTGGCGTAACTCGCAACCTGCATACTTGGGCTCGCAAGCACCAAATTATTGATGGCACAAAGGAGCGAGAGATTTTGCTCAACTCGTGGGAGGGCGTATACCTCAACACCACAGTAGCCAACATAGAGAGTATGACCAAGGATTTCGCCGCACTTGGTGGTGAGATGTTTGTGGTTGACGATGGTTGGTTCGGAGTAAAATATCCACGCACAAATGTATCATCGGCGCTCGGTGATTGGGAGGTTGATAAAAACAAGTTACCAGAGGGTATTCGTCCGCTAATCGACCTCACCCACAACAACGGAATGAAGTTCGGAATCTGGATTGAACCAGAGATGACAAACACCAACAGCGAACTCTACGAAAAGCACCCTGACTGGGTGTTGCGCCACCCCGATTTCGAGCCAACATACGGTCGTGGCAAGACTCAACTTTTGCTCGATATGTCGAACCCGAAAGTGCAAGATTTCGTCTTTGGAGTAGTCGACAAACTCCTAACACAACACCCTGATATTGAATATATTAAGTGGGACAACAATATGCGTATACACAATGCGCAGTCGCTCTATCTTCCGAAGGCTTTGCAGTCCAATCTTTTGGTCGATTTTGCCCTTGGCCTTGAAAATACACTTCAACGCATTCGTGCCAAATATCCGAAGGTTGTAATTCAACTATGTGCGGGTGGAGGTGGCCGATTAAACTATGGCTATTTACCATATTTCCAAGAGATGTGGACAAGCGACGAGACAGATCCTGTTCGCCGAATTTTCATACAATGGGGTGCGCTCAACTTCTACCCATCAAATATGTTGGCAGCGCATGTATGCGCAACTACAGGCCACTACACAAAGCGAACTACGCCTATAAAGTTCCGCTTCGATGTTGCCTCGATGTGCCGACTCGGCTTGGAGTTAGTGCCTGCTGAGATGACCAACGGCGAGCGTGCATACGCCAAGCGTGCGATTGAGGAGTACAAGCAGATACGACCTATTGTTCAGCAAGGTGATTTGTACCGCCTTATTTCGCCTTACGAGGGGGAGAAAAACAGTGCGTCACTGATGTATGTAAATAGCGACAAGAGTCGTGCCGTACTCTTTGCGTACCATATATACTTCAACATCAACGAGCAAAGCCAAATCATCCGTTTGCAGGGATTAAAAGCCGATGCCAAGTATCGAATTCGAGAGGTTTCGCCAGAGAATTTAGGACACCCTGTTGCGCTCGACGGAAAGGTAATAAGCGGCTCTACATTGATGAATGAAGGAGTGATAATCCCAGAGTTGACCAATCGCTACAAGAGCAAGGAGCAAACCAGTGACATTCGCCAGACAAACGACTACAAGAGTGTTGTACTCGAACTCGTTGAGGTTAAATAGATTATAGATGATTACAAAAGCACAATTCAAATGCTCTTCGGAGCGCATATCGCAAGTACCAAAGGACTCGTTTAAGGATATAGCCTTCATTGGACGAAGCAATGTCGGCAAGTCCTCGCTTATAAATATGCTAACACGACACAAGGGACTTGCCAAGGTGTCTGCCACCCCAGGAAAGACCAAACTTATAAACCACTTCCTTATTAATAATCAGTGGTACTTGGTTGACCTTCCCGGATATGGCTACGCCCGCACCTCAAAAAAGGAGCGTGGAGCCTTCGCCAAGATCATTTTGGATTATGTCTTCAAGTGCGAGAAGATGCACTTTTTGTTCGTATTGGTAGACTCTCGCTTGGAGCCACAGAAGATAGACTTGGAGTTTATTCAGATGCTGGGCGAGGGTGGCGTACCTTTTGCGCTCATTTTCACCAAGTGCGATAAGCAGTCTGCCACACAGACACAAAGAGCCGTTACCGCCTACAAAAAACGCCTGTCGGAGCAGTGGGAGGAGTTACCTCCAATGTTGCTCTCTTCGAGCGAAAATGGACAAGGTCGTGACGAAATTGTCGATTTTGTTGAAAAAATTTTGGCAGAAAGCGCAGAATAAGCACAAAAAGTACTATTTTTGCGCTGTATAAAAAGCCAATGGCTAATGGCTAATAGTTAATAGCCTCACACTTTGAAACTTATACTTAAATAAATAATTATAGTATGGCTATCCACAAAATTAAATTCTTCACAGGTCGAGCATCACGCTACTTGGCAGAGAAGATAGTTGCTGCATACGGCACTACTCTCGGAGAGTGTGAGGTTGTAGAGTTCAGCGACGGCGAATTCCAACCACACTTTATCGAGTCTATCCGTGGTTGCACCGTATTCATTATTCAATCAACATTCCCTAAGTCTGACAACTTGATGGAGTTGTTGATGATGATTGATGCGGCAAAGCGCGCTTCGGCTCACAAGGTTGTAGCAGTAATCCCTTACTTCGGTTGGGCTCGTCAGGATCGCAAGGATCGACCTCGTGTTCCAATCACATCGGCTCTCGTGGCAAATATGCTCACCGTAGCAGGCGTAGACCGAGTTATGACTATCGACTTACACGCAGACCAGATTCAAGGCTTCTTCGATGTTCCAGTAGATGCTCTCTATGCAAGTGGCATATTTGTGCCTTACATCAAGAGCCTCAACATCGAGAACCTTTCGATTGCTTCACCTGATATGGGAGGTGCAAAGCGTGCAAGTTCTTACGCAAAATTGCTCAACACTCCAATCATCATCTCACACAAGGAGCGCGCAAAGGCCAATGTCGTTGGCTCGATGACCGCTATCGGTGAGGTTGAAGGTCGCAACATCCTCATCGTTGACGATATGATTGACACCGCAGGAACAATCTGTATGGCTGCCAATATGTTGATGGAGCGTGGTGCGAAGAGCGTTCGTGCTGCAATCACCCACCCTGTATTGTCGGGTAGCGCCTACGAGCGTATCAACGATAGTGCATTGGAGGAGATTATTGTAACCGATACTATTCCGTTAAACCCAGAGAAAGACTTGCACAAGTTCACCGTTCTTTCGTGCGCAGACATCGTTGCCGAGTGCATTGAGCGTGTTCACAACTATCAGTCTATCTCTCCACTTTTCTATAAATAGAAGAGTTGAAAACTACGACAATATAACCAATGAGCGAGAGCAACAACTGCTTCTCGCTCTTTTTTTTTGAGAAAATGTAGTTGCAGAGTGTTATAAATCAAAAAAAATATCGTATATTTGTTCCGAAAAGTGTAACTATATCTATTTTACAGATAAACTTAATTTTAAACAACTATGATTTATTCACACGAAGTGCAGCAGATGTGCTGCGTTAAGAAGGGTGCAAATCACGAGTCGGCTCCAATTCCAGAGGAGGGCAAGTGGGTGCGCGCTAAGGAGATAAAGGACATCTCCGGTCTTACTCACGGTATTGGTTGGTGTGCTCCACAGCAGGGTGCATGCAAACTTACTCTCAATGTTAAGGAGGGTATCATTCAGGAGGCTTTGGTTGAGACTATCGGTTGCTCGGGTATGACTCACTCGGCAGCGATGGCTTCGGAGATTCTCCCAGGCAAGACTATCTTGGAGGCTTTGAACACTGACCTCGTTTGCGACGCTATCAACACCGCTATGCGCGAGTTGTTCAAGCAGATCGTTTACGGTCGTACTCAGTCGGCTTTCTCGGAGGGTGGTCTCGTTATCGGTGCTTCACTCGAAGACCTCGGTAAGGGCTTGCGTTCGCAGGTAGGTACTATGTTCGGTACTTTGGCTAAGGGTACTCGTTACCTCGAAATGGCTGAGGGTTACTGTACTCGCATGGGCCTCGACGCTAACGACGAGGTTATCGGCTACGAGTTCGTTCACCTCGGCAAGTTCATGGACTTCGTAAAGAAGGGCATCGAGCCGGTTGAGGCATTGGAGAAGTCGAAGGGTTCGTACGGTCGCTTCAAGGAGGCAGTTAAGTATATTGACCCTCGTCACGAGTAATAAACCATATTGTTAAACCATTAAAAATCAGAGAAGATTATGGCATTATTTGAGAGCTATGAGCGCAGAATTGATAAGATTAACGCTGTGCTTGCACAATATGGTATCGCTAGCATCGAGGAGGCAAAGGCTATCTGCGACGAGAAGGGTTTGGATCCTTACAAGATGTGTGAGGAGACTCAGCCAATCTGCTTCGAGAACGCAAAGTGGGCTTATGTTGTAGGTGCTGCTATCGCAATTAAGAAGGGTTGTACAGTTGCTGCTGACGCTGCTGAGGCTATCGGCGAGGGCTTGCAGGCATTCTGTATCAACGGATCGGTTGCTGAGGATCGTAAGGTAGGTATCGGCCACGGTAACTTGGCTGCTCGTTTGCTCCGTGAGGAGACTCAGTGCTTCGCATTCTTGGCAGGTCACGAGTCATTCGCTGCTGCAGAGGGTGCTATCAAGATTGCAGAGATGGCTAACAAGGTTCGTAAGAACCCACTCCGAGTTATCCTCAACGGCTTGGGTAAGGACGCTGCGAAGATTATCTCTCGTATCAACGGCTTTACCTATGTTCAGACCCAGTTCGACTACTACACTGGCGAGGTACACGAGGTTTCGGCTACTCCATACTCGGATGGCCTTCGTGCAAAGGTTCGCTGCTACGGTGTAGACGATGTTCGTGAGGGCGTTGCAGTAATGTGGCGTGAGGATGTTGATGTATCAATCACTGGTAACTCAACTAACCCTACTCGTTTCCAGCACCCAGTTGCAGGTACTTACAAGAAGGAGCGTGTATTGGCAGGTAAGAAGTACTTCTCGGTAGCATCAGGTGGTGGTACCGGCCGTACTTTGCACCCAGATAACATGGGCGCAGGTCCAGCATCGTATGGTATGACCGATACCCTCGGTCGTATGCACTCTGACGCTCAGTTTGCAGGTTCGTCTTCGGTACCTGCTCACGTTGAGATGATGGGCTTCCTCGGTATGGGTAACAACCCAATGGTAGGTGCTACTGTTGCAGTAGCAGTTGCTGTACAGCAGGCGATGAAATAGTCTGATATACCTCTATTTAGGGCACAATCTTAATTGTTAGGTTGTGCCTTTTTTTTTATTGGCACTACAACTATTTCATCGCCAACATATCCACATTCTCCCTAAATCCCCCTTTGCCAAAGGGGGACTTGTCGCTACGCTCCATTAAATAGTCTAATATACCTCTATTTAGGGCACAATCTTCATTGTAAGGTTGTGCTTTTTTTTGTTGCGCACCTATGATATATTAATCAAAAATTTAATATCTTTGTTGTTGAAAAAAAATAAAAGTAACTCGCAGAGATGAAAAAACTATCTCACCTTCTTATCTTGCTCCTGCTATTGGGTGCCACCATCGCCTGTGGCGACAATGTTGTATTCTATGCCTCGACTCTCCCTGTTATTGAGGGGGTTACAGCAGAAGTTTTACCTTCGCGCAATGGTGATGAATGGGACCTCACGGTGAGGGTTAAAAATACCACTGACAAGCCAGTTACTATCAAGGTGGCGCTTGCCGCCGAGCCTCGTTTCAAGGCAACTTCGTTCCTTATTCCAGGTATCAACTACAATGGAAATGCCTTTGGCGAGAATCTGAATCTGCCTCAGGGGTGGGAGATGAATGGCGAGCCGTGGATATTTGCCTACGATAGAGGTTCTATACCTTCGTGTACAATAACCGAGAATAGAGATAGGGTGTTTGCTCTCTTTGCATCGGATAGAGATGAGGCATCGTATAAAAGTTCGTGTTCGTTGGAGAAATTGGAGGATGGCTCGTTCCGCCATTTGATATATTGGCCAATTATCGAGGCTCCACTCTGCTACTCCAATAAGATGCAGTTTACCGAGCGTATCGACAACTATATCACCATATCTGCGGGCGAGGAGTTTGTGGCGTCGGCACACGCTTGCCAGGGCAGACCGCGCTGGGAGGGATATGGCTTCGCCGAGGTATTCCCCGTGGCGTGGAGGAAGATTGACCATACGGTGCCTTCTCAATGGAGTGTAGATGAGGTTTTGGCTCTCGATAAACGATATCAAGATTGGAGCCGTTGTCAAGATGAAAATGGCTATTGGTATGAGGGCATTGTAGATGATATGGTATTCCGTGCCGGATATAGCAAAACGGGTTTGTCAGATGATGGATATAGCATACCTTTCTACGAGCAACATCCTGAGCGTAACCGCTGGAACAAAGATGTTGTCGAGAGAGCGAAGAGGCTTAAAGAGGGCGAATATATCGAGAGTTTTGGTCGTGATATAGGCTTTGCGGGGCAGACATTACATATCGCTCGACTCGCGATGGAGTATGGATTTCGCAACAACTCGCAGGAGGATATCGACTATGGATTGAAGGTATTCCGTAGTTGGATTGCAGTGCGTAGATACAAGAGTGGCATCTTCACCAGCAACCGTGACCGCGGAACGGATAATCGTGATGCATCGAATATGGGTTGGTCTATCAGTGAGTTGTCGCGTATTGTGATGCTGCTCAACAAGCACGGTATGGATGGCTCGGAGTTCCTCAATGCTGTCAAGCCTATTGTGGAGATTGTTATCAAGGGAGTGCGCGAGGATGGTGCTATCGGCTCTATATGGAATGGTCCTACGGGCGAAGTTGTCAATTACAATGGTGATAGTGCGGGCTTTGTGATGATGGGCTTGGCTCGCTACCATCATCTTACGGGTGATGAGCGCATATTGCCAATCTTGGAGAAGGCATTCGACTACTACTACACCAATGATATCAACCATTTCCGCTGCTACGGAGGTGCTATGGACTGTTCCAGCATCGACAAAGAGGGCATACATCCATTCTTCACTACAGCGAAGTATATGTACGAAGTGACCGCCGACAAGATATATTTGGAGTATGCTCGCAAGGCGGCGTGGTACTTTGTGTCGTGGTTGTACATCCACAATCCGATATATGGTTCTAACGACGACTTCACCGTCTATAATTGGCTGCCTGCGGGTGCGAATATCATAGGCGTTGAACACTCGGCAGTAGATGAGTATGGCATAATCTTGTTAAATGAGCTTTTGTGGTTAGCTAAGGTTGACAATGAGCCTTTGTGGCGCGAGGTTGTGGAGCTTATGTGGCGCAATGGAACTCAAGGTTTCGCATACGAGGGGCGCAATATCTGGCACGGATTGGAGCGACCTATCGGCTCGAAAAACGAGGCTTGGTTCCCGTGTGAGTGGAATAAGTACGCAACGGTAGGTCGTAAGCGCGGCGCAGTGAACGACCA
>JAGCLL010000090.1 GCA_017647025.1 Alistipes sp.
AATGAAAAATGTTTAACAGCCTCATACCAAACAATGGACAGCACCATCACATCTGACAAGCACTTTCTATTCGCTTATTGCATCACAGACGGAGCGTTGTATTATATGACCGAATCACAAAGAACATCACTCATTCTCGCCATAACCGAAATCAAGGAGGAAATTCTGAACGATTACCACGCACCTAAATCTGCGGAATGAATACGGTAAAAAGTATCAAAATAATGGATGTAGTCAAAATAAAGCAAAAGTATCAATTTAACCTTATTGTAAGATAATTTGCAACTTGCTATCCAAGAAAACACATAATGAAAATAACTTAAAAGATTAAAGTGATAGAATATATGGAAGAGAGAACGAAAGTTGTCCTGTATTATCGAGTCTCAACATCGGCACAGGACTACTCCCATCAGCAAGCAGCATTGAGGAAATATGCGAAGACCCATCACTACGAGATTGTGAAAGAATTCGGCGAAAAGATTTCAGGAGCAAAGAAAATAGAAGAGCGTGCTGCTATCAAAGAACTCCTTGATTTCGTTCAGTCCAACAAGGTAGATAAAGTAGTCATCTATGAGGCATCCCGATTATCAAGAAGGCAGATTGACTTCTTGTCCATCATTGAACAACTAACGGAATTGGGTGTGAGCCTGTATATCTTACAAAGCGGTTTGGAAACCCTTCTTCCTGATCGCACTCCGTCGCCCATTGCCAATTTGGTTTTGGGAATAATGTCTCAATTTAACACATTAGAAAAAAACTTGATCAGGGCGAGAATGTCTGTCGGATATGAGCATTATCGAGATAAAGGTGGTCGTGTAGGAAGAAAAAATGGATATAGAAAAAGCGAGTCTGAATTCCGAACACAATATGATCGTGAGATTTCATTGCTAAAAATAGGCAACTCGCTGTCAGATGTGCGTGCAATCACGGGAACATCTATCAACACACTGCGAAAACTGAAAGCAAACTATTGTTAATATGATAAGTTTAGTAATTAGAAGTAAGCAAACCGAAGGCGATGCAATGCTTTATACGAGACTGAAAATTGACGGCAAGAGCAAATGGATTAACTTGCATCTTCCTGTAGATATAAAAAAATGGCGAGAGGTCAGCACTTCTCAAAAGAAACTGACGAACTACCTTGATAAGATGGGATACAGCAAGAAGATTGCCGATATTGAATTCGCCATTAAGGATTTGAGACTACGAGCCTGTATGTCGGAAGAAGCAATTAACAATGCTGTCCAAAATGCTGTCTTGGTGGAGAAGAGAGAAAGAATCAAGAAACAAGACGACCTCAAACGATATATCCACAACAAGCAGAGTAAGAGCGTAAAGACTTGGGTGAAGGGTTATATAGCCAAAGTTAAATCTGGGTCAGCACGAACATATCAAGGTGAAAGATACACCAAGAATAGCATCAAAATCTGGCGGCAGTTTTTGAGGATATTCCTTGACTTCTGCGAAATGACCGATGACTTTAGTTGGGATGACATTAACCAAAGTCTTATCAACGAGTATATGACCTTTTTGGAGGATGAAGGTTACTCAAAGAGCACTTCTGACAGATATATCAACTGCTTCAAAACACTAATTAGCATTGCGGAGCGAGAGAATATCCACACCAACCACAAAGCATTAGGTATGTTTAGGCACTCTGCTGTCAAGGAACACGAGAAGACTACTGCTATATACTTAACAAAGGAAGAGTTGGATGGACTATACAATATGGAACTCGTCGGACTGGAGGAGAAGGTTAGGGATGTATTTCTTATCGCCTGCTATACAGGACAGCGATATAGTGATTTCAGTCAGATTACCCCGTCCTGTTTTGACACTATCTTCGATGGTAATATGGTGATAAGGAAAGTTCAAGCCAAGACGAAAACGCCCGTAGTTATACCAATCTTGGATAACAGACTCAAAACGATATTGGAGAAGTATAATTACACAGTTCCAGAGATTGCCGACCAAGTTATGAATAGGTATATAAAGCGTATCGGCAAGAATTTATCGATGACAGTAACGAGTCTGGGGCAAGATGTAAAAACCATATTGACCAAGCAGGAGAGAATAGCAGAAGAGGACAACAGCAAGACCTTTAGATACGACGATGATGGAAATGCTGTCAAATATAAATGGGAGTTGATATCAACCCATACTGGACGAAGAACCTGTGCAACGAATATGTATTTGTCAAAGAAGTATGACATACGAGAAATGATGCTCGTAACAGGACACAAGAAGGTCGAGACCTTTATGAAGTATATCAAACTTTCGCTGGATGAAGAGGCATACAAACTTGCAATGTCAAGTGATGGTGAAATGTTTTAAGGCGTTGGTCACCTTTTGGTCACCTTATCACACTAAAACTGATGCCATTGGGGAAAGTTGCACATTAAATGCCGAAATTGCTATCGGTCTAAAACTGTTCATTTTCAGATAGATGGTTCAATATCAACTTTAACAGACAACCACACCAAGGTTACGGCTCTGGGTACT
>JAGCLL010000091.1 GCA_017647025.1 Alistipes sp.
CACTTTTGGACAAAGTAAACATTCTAAAACATTGATATTCAACGGTGTAAAAATTATAAAAAGAATTGGGAGGGTGTACACCCCGGTGCGGATTCGGTATCTGCCCTCGGGCCATTTTTCCAAGTCCCATTTTTGAGAAAGCTTAGATAAAATGAACGAAAAAATAAAAGAGCTGTTTTTACTCTCAAATGTATATAGTGAAAATCATTGCAAAAGGTTTATAATCAATAAGATGATAGTTTTATAAATATATAGACTTTTCGGACTCCGATTTTTTTGTTCACTTTATCACGATTTATAAAAATCAGAGTGATTTACCCGTTTTTGGAGTAATATAACCCCTGTTTTGAGGCTAATATTTGTTATCTTTGCGAGGGATTTATTTGTTCATTTTTTGCAAGAAGTCGAAAGCAATAACTAAAATATAAATTGGATATGATCAAGGCTGGAGGAGTAATATACAATCAGGGAACCGGTGAGGTAGCTCTGGTGAGGATGTTTGATGGACAGGTTTGCTTTGTCTCAGCGAAGATGTCTCGTAATGGAGATGTGTCGGTAGAAGATTTGGGAATGCCTCTCTCTGATTGTCGCCCTGCTACTGCAGAAGAGAAGTTTGCAATGCAGCGGGCAATGAATAGCAGACATCTTGTATGGGACTCATATCGCCGACATATCCAAGAGTCAAGATTCACCCCCAAGAATGGAGATTATGTTCGTGTCAGTACCTTAGGCGAAAACATTATTTCAGGCGTATTTAAGTGCATAGATGACAATGGCAATGTTGTTATGTATTGTCAACTTCGTAAGGATTGTACACTCGGTTATTCGCAGTATGAGGTTTTAGGACCAAAGGAGAACTATCAGTTTCAGACGATAGGTTCTCATGCACGATTGACTCTGATAGATGCTTTGGCTAAGCAGGGACTTGTGTGGAACAATCGTCGCAAGTGTCTTGAATATATTGAGGATGGTGTACCTGCAAATAAGGGCCATAGAAACTATTTCTACATTAACGAATGTATGGAAATCCACGAGGTGCAGGATGCGGGCAAAGAGCGAGACCGCAAGCGTATCATTGCCGGGAACTACTTCACCACACGCGAGAAGGCGGAGGCTGTTCGTCAGTGCTTCCTCGCCGTGCTACGCTTGGAGAGCAAGGCGGTGGCACCGAGCGTGCGCAAAGCGAAGAAATGATGTGTGATGATGGTGAATATATAGTTACTCTATTATTTTTATTTTATTGATTCTGAGGAAATAGGTATCTCTGTATGTTCCCCTTAATACTTAAAAATCCCAGTAATTCAAATTTAAAAAACGTGACAGGCGCCAAAGGCGGCTGCGGTATACGGTTTCTTTTTTGAATAGCTTTTTTCTTTGCCACCAAAGAAAAAAGTATTGGTATATGTATTACCGTCTTATACTATATTATTATACTCATTGTACTTTTGAACAAATGGGTGTACAAGCAATTTGTTCAGATGAACACAGATTTTGCTCAGCTGAACAAATGGGCACAAAAAAGGGAGCATCGCTGCTCCCGAACCTCCATAGACGGTCATTACAACATCGTATTCCTCAGTCTACATATCTCGTCATCGGTAACTGATACCACACTCCGTCCTTCTTCGTCGAAGACTTTTTTGCAGAATGAACGCAGTGCAACATAACTGTTGGTAGAAGATACAATACGGACAAGCCTGTCATAGACCTGCATATCCCAGAAATAATCATACATACCATCAATTGACACTCGTTCCAGTAGCCCCATTCTTATGCATTTGTTTACGCAACGATCAAAAGTTCTGCGTCCAAAGCCGAGATGATTCAGATGAGCATTGAGGGGTCTGACGGTTTTATGTCCCAGATTTCTCAGGGCGTCAAGATCGGCCATATAGACCATAAAGGCTGACTCCGGCAAGTCAAATGCCATCATCAGCCCTTTGTAAAACTTGTAAAAAGTAGGAATCTTTTTCTCTTTCATTTAATTTTCAGTTTTTGAATCTACGATAACGGCATCGTTGATGTAGCAGTGATGAATCCTTCCATTGATCATCGGTTTATACACACGATAGCCTAATTGTTTGGCGTGTTTGCCTACGGTTACCCTGTTGGGTACCTTGCCCGTTGTCTCGACCATGTGACGAGCCATTTCGTCAAAAGTCATTCGCTGTTTAAGAATCATATACAAAAAGTTTAATGTGAAACATTCACTTAAAGTATAGGAATCATAGGGGCAAAAAGGTTTGAAACAGTATAAACTAATCGAACCTGATTCCGTGAGTTTTTTGAGGAATCAACGGTTAATACTTGATACTCACGGAACAGGTCTCGATTATTATGAGGTCATATGTCGTATAATCTCTTCGACTATTTCCCCATTACGCATATCCATCCACTCCTTGGCAACATTCCAGGATAACGATTTCCCAAATTTGAAGTTCTCCTTGGTTATGGAGTGATGCGACAACCGTCCTTCGGTAGGTTTGAGTCCCAAATCGTGCAGTTCACATAATCCGTCGCGAAAGAATGTGCAATAGCCATTCTCTTCCTGTCGAGCCTGTATCATAATTACGGGAAAATCGAGTTTTCCTCGTGCGATGCCAACCCACCAATGAGTTATTGCCAAGCGCTCCTTATATCCGGCTTTGATTAGTCGTAGTATATCTTCAGGTGTTCCGAGGCATGGCGTCTTACACTGCTGTTTGCACTTCTGGCACTTGCACTCTATGGGTTTGCGCCCTGTCTTGCGCATTATGCGCTGTAATGATGTCTCCATTATGCAAATTCTGGGTGTTTCTTATTCCACAACTCAATGATTGACTCACGACCGATGTGCGTCCATCGCTTCACACTGCCGAAGGTAAACATCTTGCCCTCGGCATTCTCCCAGGTATATGGCACATCGCACTGCCACGAACGGTATGCCGGGAGCACCACCCATTGTTTCTTCTGGTACTTGCAGATACCTTCCTCCATCAGGAACTTATGCATATGGCGAGAGGATATATTGAGTTCCTCAGCAATATGGGTGCTCTTAAACCAATCTCGATTCTCGATGAAGTCATCATAGAATGCCGCCTTGGGAGCATACTCACGGACGATGCCTCGCAGCTCATCAATCATCTTGTTTGCTGTATCCATATCCTCGGGCATCGGTTTACTTAGGCAAGGGATGTTGATAGTCTTAGGTTGTCTACGCTTTTGAAGGCGCTTTTGATACTTATCCTCAAAGTGCTTAAGCTGTTCATCGCACCACTTAACCAACGCAGACTCTGGATTAGGATCTACCCAGCGTACTAACGAGGCAAGAAGAGGCGATTCAATCCATGTGGCACCATTACTGCGCCCGCGTGTGGTAAATATTTGAAATTCGTACCTATCTGTTATCCCATTCTGTGCTAACCTGCGGCGAAGGTTATCCGTACCAGACACACGCAACCACTCGCTTGGGATATGGCCATAAGGTTGGGTTATCTGCGTGGCATTTACCATCAGTTTGTCCCCGATACGCCTGAATGTAACGGGCATATCATCGTTGAACTTGACTGTACTATCCACATAGTGTTGGGCCTGTGTCTCGGCAGCCTCAATCTCAAACACCTTGTTGCCGAAATCTTCCAGTTCATCTATTAAGTCTCGGGGTAAAATACTCTCCCTACGCACTAACTGAATAATGGTGTGCATATCACTAGGACGGATAGCCCAGTACTCTCGCCCATTACGGCGGAAGGTCATCTTCATTGCCGAAGGACATAGATTGAGGATGGCTCCATCCTTCAATAGTTCGCGTTGTTTGATTATCTCACACACATCGGCCATACAGATATACTGGTGGCCATAATAGTTTCGGGAGACCTTAATGCTGGTATCTCGAAACGGGACTGTTCTGTTTTCTCTCATTTCTTCTTCTGTTTTTGATTCTGTTGTTCATTGTTCTGTTTCTTTGCTGCGTTTCGGGCACGCATATGCGCCATCTGTCTCACAGAGTAGTAGATTCTCTTCTCGCCACATAACTCATCATACTCCGGCAGAAGAAGCGTTCCGAGATCTGACATCTCAATCTCTACATCATCGTGTAGATGCCGAAAATAAAAGCCTCCACTGCATACATACCTGCCGGTACAGCAAAAGGAAATCGATTGTAGGTTTCCCTTGGTCAGTTCGGCAGCACTATGAAGCGAGCGAGTAATAGCGACAAGAACCTGCGCTCCGTTGAAGATAAGCACCATCTTGGGTCGTTTGAATTTGCTACGTCTCATTTAATTTCAGATTTTTTGTTAATTCCTCAATTGTAAATCTATTACCGGCAGCCATAACCAGCCAACTGTCCGAAACCGAAAACCCGTCTACAAGCAGTTCAGAAATGCGCTCCAACATATACGCACCGAATGCAGGGTCGATGTAGACGACAAACAATAGGGCCAGACATTCATCAATTAACAGATGCCCCGATGTCTCATCACGGATAATCAGGTCCTCCTTGTCTATTGTGTACATGTTGGTGAGAGCCGTAATCCAATGGTGGAAGGCTATACGGAACTCTTGTACATTGTGCCGACGCTCATCACCTCTGCTTCGGATGAAGTGCGTTGCATCAAAATAGACCGGTCCTTCGTCCGGCGATGCTCCAAAGAGTAACTCGGGAAATTCCCTGTAACGTATCATTCGACAAGGAACTTTTTTCACTTTCATTTTATTTCTCCATTTGCATTAAAATAGTCTGTTTTTAGGGTGATATTTACCCTTTCGGGGTGTAAAGATAGTAATAAAAGAGCGTTATAATGCAGTTTTTTACCGCTTATTTTTCATTGTTAATCAAGGTGTTACAGCGATTTTACCCATTGAAAGTCTATATATTTACGAATGGTTTTAATGGTTGTATATTAGCGAGTAAAAAGGGGTTCTTCTATATATTTGGAAAACGCCAAAAACTTTCTCAAAAAATTTTCTCTACTCTTTCAAAAAAGAGTGAAAATGACAACTTCGGACAGCACTTTTAACGGAGAATTGCTATCGAGCATCTTCCGAACATCGAAGAAAACCATACAGGAATATGTGCGAGAAATCGAGCGAAACAATCGTTATCGTTCGGTTCGTGGAGATATAGAATCGGGCTACATTCTCGATGACCGCTCAAAGCTTATCGACCTCTATGATGCCTGCCTTCAGCAGGATGCTCATATCCGCTCCGTAATCGAGACGTTGGAGAGCCAGATTCTCGGCGATAGGTATATGCTTGCCCGCATCAACGAGAAGGGAAAGTATATCAAGGATGTTCAGAATACCCAGAAGATTCAGGGCTCGCAGTTTGATAAAATCATCAAGGGCATTGTGGAGTCGAAACTATATGGCTACACCTTGCTGGAGATTATGCCTACCATCGACCCGAAGACCGGGAAACTTGCAGAGGTAAACAGCATCGAGCGTCGTAATGTGCTTCCTGACCAGAAGGCGGTGCTCAAGCGTCAAGGTATCTGGGAGCCGCATTGGGATTTGCGTAATCCTGCCTATCAACGCAACTATGTGCTTATATCATCTGGCGACCTCGGTCTCTTCTCAGCCACTACGCCACTTATCCTTGCCAAGAAGTTTACCGTAGCCAACTATGTTAACTTCTCTCATACATACGGTCAGCCCATCATTCACGGAAAGACTGTATCCGAGAGCAATGCAGACCGCAAGCGATTGGCTAATGAGATAGCCAATGCCGCACAGAATAAGGTTGTGGTCACGGGTATCGAAGATGAGGTCGATATCAAGACCTTCACGATGTCTAACTCGGAGAAGATCTACACGGGACTTATAGAGTTTGTAAACAGCGAGGTGGCAAACCTTGTGTTGGGTTCAGAGTCTATGGCAGGTGGTATGCAATCCTATGTGGGTTCAACAAAGGCCCATCAGGACATCTTCCGCGAGCGTATCGAGGTCTACCGCCGATACATTGAGAACATAATGAACGAGGAGATTGTGCCTCGTCTTGTCGCTATGGGTTATATCCCTGCGGGTTTGGAGTTCAAGTACTCGAATCGCATCGATATGAACAACGAAGACCGCATCAAACTTTACGAGCTCATCACGGATAAGTACGAAGTATCTGCCGATGAGATTGAGAAGGAGTTCGGTATTAATGTAGGAAAGCAACTCAATGTGATGTCAAGCATTGGAGGCATAGGAGGTGTTACGCCTGGTGTGAGCCACAATGACCGAGGTATAATGTCCGATGAGGAGTATTACCGCCGCTACGGCAGACAGCGAGGCTCACAAGTAGCAAATTTTCTTCTGGGAGCGAAGTCGTAGCCCAACTTCCGCTCCCTGATGTTGAGGCAAAAGGGCAAGAGAGTGAAACGCAACGGGAGTATGAGGTTATCCGCAATGCTTTCCGTAGGCTTATTCACAACTGGGAGAACAGTGCAGAGCGTGAGGATATCATCGAGGATATCATAACTCATCGATGCTCATTCCTGATTAACCGAGCATTGAGAGGCTTGGCGTTGGACTTTGATGAGGCATTAAGCATACTGCGTAATCACAACAACTTTACAACAGAGCGTGAGCGACAGCAAC
>JAGCLL010000092.1 GCA_017647025.1 Alistipes sp.
CAAATAACAAGTCTCACTGATGGCGATAGAGGGCGGTAAGTCGCATAGCGACATTTTATTTGAGGTGTAGACACAGAGCTTGCTCAATGGGTATTACATCTCAAATAAAATAATGCAACGAAGTTGCATACCGCCCTGAGTACAAAACAAAAAGGATTGCCTTCCGACAATCCTGTGTAGCGGGAGACTTATCTGCGCTTCGCTTGATGAGTCTCTACCTCCTGAAACAGCCCAAGACTGCACGAAAACACCCGATGCACAGCATCGTGCGCTTTTTTATTATATGTGGCCATTCAAACAAGTTTGAAACTACATATAATAAAAAAACACTGAACTTATGTTCAGTGTTTTCGTTTGTCTTGTAGCGGGAGAGAGACTTGAACTCTCGACCTCATGATTATGAATCATGCGCTCTAACCAGCTGAGCTATCCCGCCATTGCGTTTCAAGCGAGTGCAAAGGTAGCGCATTTTTTTTATTCTGCAAATTTTTTCTTAAAAAATCTACAAAAAACTGCGCTTCACACCTCTATTATTCGTTCCAATGCCCTACCCTATTCTCTATCGTCGTGGGCCATACCAGCCACTCGATGTTGTGCTACGGCTCATACCTACCGCACCAGTAGACTCCTTATAGCCGTAGTCCGACATCTTGGTCGAGCCCTTCTTGCCGAAATGGCGGAGGTTATAGACGAACTGCACCGAGAAGTAGCGACCAATACAACTATTCCAAGCATTTTGGGTATAACCAGAGCCTGTCGAGCGAACAAATGCCGTATTCTGGTTGAGGAGGTCGTTCACACCAACCTGCACCTCGCCTCGCTTGTTCTTGAAGACCTTGCAACCGAGGTAGAGGTTACACAATACATAATCCTCGTTATACTTGTTGGTAAAGCCGAGATACTGCACATACGACACTGCTGCGGTCAGAGTCAAACGCTTCAAGAACACCCACTTCAAGTTTCCATTCACCGAATGGTTGAAGTAGTTATTCTTCTCGGTCTGACCGATGGTATTCCACGCCTGATTGTATGTTCCGTTCCACGAAATGGTAAAGTCTACATTCTCGGAGATGTTACTACCAATGGTTACACCTGCATCGTAGCCGATATTGTTGGCGTAGTTGGTCTGGAACTTGTGGTCAATCATATTCTGCAATACATTGCCACTTTCGGGCGTGAGATAGATTGCCGACGGAATACGATTGTACGACACACCGCCCTTGATATTGAAGTTACACTTCATAAACGACAACGGCACACCGAGGCTAATATGGGTGCGAGCCGAGTAATAGCCGTCCATATTCTCGTATGAGGTAATCTCCTTAGGCTTGTACGCATTACCATCTTTGTCGGTAGGAATGGTCAAATCGCCAAACGAGGCAGGGAGGTCGAAGCCCTTAGGGTTGTTCCAGGTCGAAGACGAGATGTAGTCCTGTTGCATCTGTCCCCAGAACATCCACATAAAGGTGATGCCCTTATCCACCTTCGAGAGGTTGTAGTGTATACTCAAATTGTGAGTAAACGAAGGGTTCAGATTCTTGTTACCTACGCTTATATATTGCGGATTTGACACATCGAAGATGCTCTGCAACTGCGTAACCGAAGGGTTGTTTGCCCACGAGCGGAGGAAGATACGCAAGGTATTCTCCTTGTTGAAGGCGACATTCGCCATACCGAAGTAGGAGAATTTATTGTAGGTCTTATCTATTTTATCACCTTGTGCACCTACGATGCTACCATCGAGAATATCTCGCTGATAAGATAGGTTCAATACAACGGTATTCTTATTCTTCGAGAAGCGGAAACCCGGACCTATACGATGTGTCCAGAAGCCACTCTGGAACGCCTGCGACATATTGCTATTTCTATCGGTTGCAGGGTTGAACTTGTAGTTGTTATCGGTATAGTAGGTATTCTTGTCATTCATCTCGTGCTCGTACCACATACGATACTGCAACGACACCTGCGCATACTGCGATATAGGCTCGTTGTAGGTTACATTTGCACGCACGGTGTACTCCTCGCTTGGGCGGTGTATATATTGGTAGAGTGGCGAATAGAGCAACGAATTAGATGCCATATCTTGCCACGACTTACCCTCGCCAAAGTAGTTATCGAGAGTATTCTGATAATCCGAGCCGTCAGCCTTATCATAGCGAACACCATTTGCATCGTTGGCAGCGGTGTACTGCTTGCGCTCGTTGTTCTGATAGTTGAAACGACCATCAACAGTGAGCGTTCTGCCTGGCTTGCCCAACTTGGTGCGCAACTGCAAAAACTCAAAGAAGCGGAAGGCATCGAAGTGGCTATGGTTGTGCGAGTTGGTGTAGGACAACGACTGATGCGACGACTCCTCCAACTCCTCGGCATACTCATTTTCGCCTGTGGTATAGCCCTCCGTGTCCGACCAAGGGTTATTGCCCTGATAGGAGAACGATGTGCGGGACATCAACGATGCGTTACGAGAGATTTTCCAATCCAAACGGGCGTTGAAACGGGCGTTATAGTTGATTGTATTCGACACGCCATCCTGATACATATAACCGATAGGCATCGGAGCCTCGTACCAACGCTCGGTGCGAGAGTTGTTGTCGGTGTCAGTGTGGTTGAAGAAGAGCGAGCCTTGGAACTTAACATTGTTACGGCGTCCCCACTCGTCGGAGTAGTTCGCTCCAAGAGAGTTAACCAGTGCTATTCCATTCTGCTGGCGTACCATATATTGTCCGACTGCGCCACGGTGACCACGACCGCCAGCCTGCTGACCACTCACGCCCAAAATATCCTCAAAAGAGAAGTTCTGCTGGTTGACATTGTTGAACAAGCCAATAACCGACACACGAGCATCACCCTGGAAGAAGTTGATATTTCCACCCGCAATCCACTTATGCCCCTTTGCAAAATCCTTGGCATTGTTTTTCTGCCAATCGGGCTCGTAGCCCACTCCGGCATACATCTTACCGAACTGTCCCTGACGCATACCCGGCTTGGTAATGATATTGATAGCCTTGAAGCCCTCGCCATCATCCATTCCAGAGAACTCCGCCTGGTCGCTCAACTTATTGAACACCTCTATGCGGTCTACTGCCTCGGCAGGTAACGACTTAATAGCGGTATTTACATCCTCACCGAAGAACTCCTTACCATCGACAAATATCTTCTTGATTGTTTCGCCTTGCGCCTCGACGGCACCATTCGAAATGGTGATACCCGGCATCTTCTTCAACAAGCCCTCAACATCGGCATCGTTCGACACCTTAAATGCGCCAGCGCTATAACTCAATGTATCGCCATTCTGCGATGTACGCAATGCCTTAACGGTTTTAACGACTGTTTCGATACGCTCGGCACTCTCGGTCATAACAACTTTTCCGAGCGAAAGCGATGCTCCCGACAATCGAAACTGCTTGGTAACATCCTTATAACCGATAAACGAGGCCACCATCGTGTATGAGCCATACGATAAGCCCTGAATTGAGAGGTATCCATTTGCTCCCGAAGTGTAGTACCTCTTGTCGTTAGGCTTGGCAGTTGGATAGAGTTCCACTACCGCACCTATCACACCCTGCTTACTCTCCGAGTCGATAAGTGTAAATGACACTTTGCCTGTCTGTGCAAAGGCAGATGTGGCGAGTGCCAAAGTGAAGATTGCAAGAATAAATCGCTTCATTATGTTTTGTAGTTTTTGTTTGCTATTTATGCCATTCCAACAAGCATTTAACTCTCTTTCTGGAACGGGCGCACAAAAGTAGTGAATATAATTGGATTATATTCATAAAAAGGATGTGAAATGACAGAATTTAGGGGCGAATTTATAGCCCAGATACTATTTCGACTCTTCGTGGTTACTTTGTCAGCCACTTTTTGAAGTCGTGCACCCTCGCCTTTGGAATTACAATACGCTCTGGAACATCCATCAAAAGGTTAGCCGTGAGGCGACTTCCAAACCATACCGATATATCCTTAACCGCCTTACGGGCGATAATAAATTGGCGATTGGCACGGAAAAAATCCTCGGCAGAGAGTTTGGATTGGAGCGTTTCGAGCGTCATATCAACCTGATACTTCTCTCCGTTGTAACAGTATGCCGTAACACGCTCCTCGAAGGTGTGCAGGAAGGCTATATCCTTGGTCTGCAACGGAATAATTTTATCACGAAAATGGACTAAAAAGACCTGCTCGGCAGGGCGATTTTGCGCCACTTCAACCACACGAGTAGCGTAATCTCGCTTCTCTATGGAGGTGAGGCGTTGCCACTTTTCGATTGCTCGCCTAACACCCTCTTCGTTGATTGGCTTCAACAAATAGTCTATACTATTAACCTTGAACGCCTCGATGGCATATTGATCGTAGGCGGTGGTAAAAATTATCGGCGTAGCGATGTCCACACCATCAAAGATGCGGAACGATGATCCGTCAGCCAAATGGATGTCCATAAAGACAAGGTCGAGTTGTGGTACCGAGCGAAAAAACTCTACACTATCGACCACTGTATCAATGGTAGCAACAATCTCGACATCCGAACAAACCTTTCGCAATATGGCAGATAGATTCTGCGCAGCAGCGGTTTCATCTTCTATAATAACTACTCGCATAGGCTCTATTTTTCAATTTTTTGGAGTGGCAGTCGCACTGCAAACTCTTTGTCGTTATTTACAATCTCAATCTCCCTGCCCAGCAACAACTTATAGCGGCTATTCAAGTTGGAAAGACCGATACCGGTACCCGAACTCTGCTCAATCATTGGGCGTTTTTCGTTCGATACAACCAGATTTTCATCTTCGGTATATATGCGAATACGAAGCGGCTTTTTTGCGGTTATAGTATTGTGTTTCACAGCGTTACCGATAAGCGGTTGCAACGACATTGGAGGTAGGCACAAATCAAGACAACTCTCCTCGATATCGAAATCGAAGAGGATTTTATCATCGTAACGAATTTTGAATAAATAACAGTACGCCTCCGCAAATTTCACCTCCTCACTCAATCGCACAAATGTTGCATTTGCACTATGCTGCGATATATAGCGGAAGGTATAGGCGAGTTGGTCTATATAGTTCAACGCTCGCTCCTCATCCCGCTCTCGCACCAACATCGAGAGCGACGAAAGAGAGTTAAAGAGGAAGTGCGGATTTATCTGGCTTGCCAGCATATTGTACTTTGTGGTGAGGTTTTCGTTGTGGAGCATCTCGTTTTCGAGCAACATCTGCTGCTCACGATAGAGTAGAGTAAGGATACGAGAGTAGAGAATAACCACAGCAAGCATAAAGCACGACTTCAACACCACGACAAGTTCCACAACCTGACGGCTCTTGTAGACCGGGATAACCTCGCCCGAATACATAAGTGGTACTGGCGATATAAAGTAGGTAGCGAAGGCTATCGCCACACATATCAAGGAGCGCAGCAACAACTGTCGCCAAGTGGTACTACCCCCCTTTATGCCCATCACAACAAGCAGTATAAACGAGAGTACAAAATAGAAAACAAACTGATAGAATAGGATATTCCACTGCTTCGAGCCTCGATACAACGCACCATAGTCAAAAGGCTCGCCATTGCGCTCGATTACTCTACGCATAACAAGGTGCTCCGCCTCGAAGTTTCTTCGTTCATTCGCTTCAACAAGCAACACATCACCCGACGACAAACCAAGCCAATGCACCTTGCGGTGGTCGAGGTAGACACTATCGCCCTGCTCCGACACCAAATAGCCATAACCGTCGCCCGACACCGATAGTACGCCCTTCACATTTACAATTTCGACACCTTTATGACCTTGTCGAGTAGAGCGTTGATTACCCGTATCTGTCTGGTTTGACACCAATAGCAACAGATATGAGAAGTTGCAAACAAGGCTCACAATTATAGCCATAAAGACATAGCCAAGATAAGGAGAGCGGTGTTTCATAATTCAAAATTCAGAATGCAAAATGGAAATTTAATTTACCTATCTTTACTCCTCGTACCACGAAGCGTAGAGGCGGTAGTCGTTGGCTATGCGCTTAATAATCTGCTCACGCTGCTCTGGTGTTACCTCCTTAACCTTCTTGGCAGGAACGCCTGCATATACCGAGTTCGGCTCCAATTTCGAGTTCGACAATACCAACGCATTTGCTGCGATGATGCAACCCGATGCCACCACTGCATTGTCGAGAATGGTTGCACCCATACCGATAAGGCAGTTATCCTCGATTATTGCACCGTGAATTGTGGCGTTGTGCCCCACCGACACATCATTGCCGATATGCGTCTGCGACGGCTTTGGTGATTTGTCGTAGAGGGTGTGGATAACCGTACCATCCTGAATGTTTGTGCGGTCGCCGATGGTGATTTTGTTTACATCGCCACGCAATACCACATTGTACCAAATCGACGAGTCCTTACCTACGGTAACATCGCCAATCAACACGGCTGTTTCAGCCACAAATGTTCCTTCGCCAACCTCTGGCGTATGATTTCTAACGCTTTTAATGTATGCCATAAACTATAATAGTTTTCAGTTTGTTTTAGCCTCTTGCCAATACGACTCCAACTCGTCGAGCGGTGTTTCGCTCACCATCTTGCCCTGCTCGGCAACTCGCTTTTCGAGGTGGTTGAAGCGGCTGATAAACTTCTTATTTGTCAATTCAAGTGCATTTTCAGGGTCTATGCCACTCTTGCGACAAGCGTTGATGAGAGCAAAGAATAAGTCGCCAAACTCGGCCTCCAACTTCTCCTTATCGCCACTCTGCATCTCCACTTCAACCTCTTTAATCTCCTCGTGCACCTTATCCCAAACCTCTGCTGCCGACGACCAGTCAAAGCCCACCGCAGCCGCCTTTTCGCTGATGCGGAACGCCTTAACCATTGCAGGCAATGAGCGTGGCACACCTCCCAAAACGCCACTCTTGCGAGCCTTCTTGCGTAGTTTCAACGCCTCCCAGTTCTGCTTTACCTCCTCTGGGCTCTCGGCGAGGACATCGCCATAGACGTGCGGATGACGGTAGATAAGTTTATCGCACACGCCATTTGCCACATCTGCCAAGTCGAACTTGCCCTGCTCCTCGCCAATCTTCGAGTAGAATACGATGTGCAAGAACAAATCGCCCAACTCCTCCTTGATACCCTCCATATCGTCGGCTGTAATAGCGTCTGCCAACTCGAAGGTCTCCTCGATGGTGTTGTTACGCAACGAGTGAATTGTCTGCTCTCTATCCCACGGGCACTCCACACGAAGGCGATTCATCACCTCGATAAGTCGTGCCGTAGCCTCTAATTTTTTCTCCATAATATCCAAATTTACCGCAAATATAATAAAATTCCTAAACTTACCACCCAACATTCTACTTATATGTAATATAGTGGCGTACAAAAAAAGAGAAAAGTTGTGGCGAAGAGCAAAAATAGTTGCATAATTTCTCAAAAAAAGCACTATCTTTGCCCTCGCAAAAGGAAAGATGCAGGAGTGGTTGAACTGGCCCGCCTGGAAAGCGAGTAAACGCCAAAAGCGTTTCGGGGGTTCGAATCCCCCTCTTTCCGCTCAAACAAACAGCGATGATTTTTCATCGCTGTTTTTGTTTTCGCTACATTCGGGGAATTCGTTCAGCGTGTGGCGCCTCGGCAGAGTTGTCTGCGCTGTATGAATGTGCAGAGTTGCTACGCAACATTAGAAGATTAATTAAAAATCATCTATTCAAACAAGTTTGGCATCTGCTTTTTAATTATTCTCCCAAACCTTTGGTTTTGCTGCACATTCTTATACAACTGCTTGGTCTACTCTCGACTGCTGCCGCCGGTCGAATCCCGGTCGCAGCAGGTTTGTGCAGGG
>JAGCLL010000012.1 GCA_017647025.1 Alistipes sp.
GAGTTGGCAGAGAAAGACCGTATGATTGCTACGCTTACTGCTCGCTCGGAGCGTCAGGCAGAGTTGCAGCCTATCTACAACGCACTCAACGACATACAATGCAAGCAGCCACCGACCTTCCCTATGCCGTATGTACCTGCGTCAGGTAACTACATTCCCGTAAATTATAGCGTTCCAATGCACTTTGGAGTGTCTAACTACGGAGGCTGCGGTTACAACTACGGTTGCTAATTAAGAAAGGAGGTAAGTATGTTTCCAAACGCATTTAACCCCTATTGGTGGATGCCCCAAATGGGCTTCGGTCAGCCTTTCGGCTTTGGTGGCGGTCAGCAAAGACAAGGTTTAGTACCTCCTATTCTCAATACAAGGGGAGTACAACTTACCGATGCTACCGTAGATTTCGGTATTGACCCTCGTCAGTATTGGAGTTTGCCTTGCGAGAGTATCGTAGTATTGCGTATCAACTCGGAAATTCCCGAAGGTGGCGAGGATTTGCCCGTAACTATCGTAGTTCCGAGTGCAGGTCGCTCAACACTCGATGCCTCGACATCTGCCACAGGTGCAGGTACGGCATCGGGTACTACCAAAGTGCCCGTATTGGATAGCCAAAATAACCAACTTGTCGGAGACGACATCGAGGTTAGCACAGAGCGTTTAGCCTACATTGACAAGTGTAGGGGTATCATACGCTTCTTGGAGTTCACATCGGGTACTGATGCCGAGTAGCAACCAATTAACCGAGGGTGGGGACACCCGCCCTCACTTTTTATTAACAACAAACTTTTAGCACTATGTTTCAAACTTTAAGAGTAAATAGTCCAATTTACATACTCCACAAGGAGGGTACACCCTATGTCGAGCAAGGTACGGTAGTTAGCGTATCTAACCCTATGCCAAAGTTCCCGATGCCAAATATGCAACCGTTTGGCACACAAGCCGAGATGGTTGTAGATGTCGTAGCAAATGTGAATGGTCAGCAACAGACATTTCAAAAGTTACCCGCCAACAAGGATGTCGAGGACTCACTATTGCACAAGATTGTAATATCTACCAATCGAGATGCTATGAATGCAGAGGTCGTTGCACTCAAACAGCGTAGCATAGACCACATAAATAGTGTGGACTACCACCAAAGCGTAATCCTCGGTTGTGATAAAATCCTTGAAACCCTAAACCCCGAATTTGCCGAGAAGCAACGCAGGGACAAGGAAATGGACGACTTGCGAGGTCAAGTTGCCGAGATGTCGGGTGTGTTGCGTGAGTTGATGGCTACCATCCAAAGTGAGAAACAAAGTGCCAAAAGTGCTAAAAAAACTGAATAATTATGGGATATATGATTGAGATTTCGGAGAGCAAGAAAGAGAAGTTGTCCGAGCATATCGAGAAAGCATTGCACGAAATGGGTAAGGCGATGGCTTGCGTAGAGCAGTTCGGTGGCGAGTACGGTCAGCGTTATGGCGAGCGTCAAGGCGGTGGCTCGTATGGTAGCCGATACGATGAAATGGGTATGCGAGGTGGCTCGTATGGCTCACGAATGGGTTATCGCGAGGACGATGACGATGAGTGGGAAATGGGCGAAAGACGAGGAGTGCGTGGCTCTGGTCGTGGTCGCCGCTAATGTTAAACCAACGAGGGTGGGTGGGCAACTACCCGCCCTTTATTAAAATTTTTTAAGAATATGGGAAAGACTGAAAAGATAGGTGGGCTGTTTCACTTTATGGAGTTGCCTACCGATATGAAAAGATATATACGCCACTTCGGACTACACTTTAATCATAAACTCTATGAGTTTGCAACATCAACAATGGAGCGAAAGATTAAGGGTAGTGAGCGTACCGAGAAGATGAAACCTATCGACAAAAGCAAGTTCGATGAGATAATGAAAAAGTACAACATCGAGTTAAAATACGATGAGTTGTATGACGGTGTTTTCGTCTATACTATGGCTATGAGCGACTTTTTCGAGTCATCGTTGCCTACCGAAAAAGAGGTTGCCTTGTATGTCAAGGACTATGTGGACGACATCGACAAATTGGACGGCTTTATCTTCAATCGTTGGGTGGCTGATATGTACTTTTCGGGCAAGGCTATTGAGTGGGACGACTTCATTTAACGCAATGCGATGATACGCCAACGAATATACATCGACAACTATGATATTATCGTACACGCCTATTATGCGACAACCCAATACTATGTTGCGGAAATCCTTGATAGGTTGTACGAGATAGGTTGTCGTGGGCATAACCTACGCAGAGCAGAAGAAAACCTCGCATCAGGTGAATTGAATACGGGTTTGACCTACTACTCACCACAACATCGTGAGGCAGTTATGGTAGTGGCATTGACAAGTTCGGCTGCGGAGTTCTATAATAGCCTTCTGCACGAATTGAGCCACCTAACCGCTTACATTGCCAAAGATGATAACCTATCATTTACGGGCGAGGCTATCGCTTATTTGGAGGGAGACTTGGCTCGTGAAATATTCCCAAAGGTGCAACCACTCCTCTGCGACTGTTGTCGGCATAAGTAGCGTGGCAAGTTACGCTACATAGGCTCATATAGAGCCAAGAAAGCCCCACAACCTATATGGTCACGGGGCTTTCACTACTTCTTACAAAACCTACCCTTGCTATCTCGCTTGGGTAGTTGCTGACGCAACTTATTATTCTCATCGAGCAATGCCACAATCCTTTCGCTCTTCTCGGCACTTTCCTTGCGTAGTAGGTCACATAGGTCTTTGGTTTGCTTGTTTTCAGCCTCTAATCCACATCGTATATCATCTACTGTTCTAAGTTCCTCTCGAAGCAAACTACGCATATATTCCTCGAATACCCACTCCTTCCTACACCACAACGCTACGCACGACATCGCTATACATAGCACGACTAACGCTAAACATATCCATCCCATACCCTATTCCTCCTTTCCTATTATATCCCACTCATTATACCAAAAATCGTAAATCTTGTAGTTCCAACACGACGGGTACTCATACATATCGGTAATCGTACCTACCCAAGTGCCACCATCAAATTCAAACTTAACTCTATCGCCAACCTTGTACTTTGGCTCTCGCTTTGCATTTTCCATATTATTCTACCTTTTTAATTCTCACTATTCACTTTGCGTATTCTCGCTCCTTCCCATTTTCCACCTTTCATATCGGGGTTAATCAACAAGTCAATGTAGCCCTTGTACCTGCGGTTCATTGTATCTTCGACTGTATAGACCCCATCCAACTCACCACAACCACTAACCTCAACAATAGTACCATAAGGGAATACATCGAGCAAATCCCTCGATACCGCCAAATACCTGTGGTCATAAGCCGTATCAGCACTACTTATCTTTGCTCCACTTGCCGTAACCAAAGGTGAGTCATCACATTGCCCCTCGACTGCGTGATACACCGTAGCCGTAACGACATATACATCTACCTCTCGTTCAACTACCACCTCTTGCAATCGCTCCTCGACTACAACGACCTCTCGTGGCTCTATCCACCATATAAAAGTAACCAACCCTAATGCACACAAAGCACATACCATAGTAACTATCCAATCCCATTTACTTGGGAAACGCTCTACATTATTCCTCATATCTTATATCCTCCTTTTTGAAATTTCTCCTTAAATCTTTCATCTCCCCATATCTTTTCGTGGACACCTCTATCCAAAAGTAATGGCAACGAAAATTCCCTTAATACTTTCATAACATCCCTGCGTTCCATAGGCGTATAATTCAACTTATCACCATATATCGTGACCAAATCGTAATTATTACTCGTTATCCCTACAAATGTTACTCCATACTTAACTATCAAGAATGGGGTATTACTATCGACTAATCTTCTTACTCGTTCTACCATACCTTAATCGTTATAATCATCGTAGTCAGGTTCGTAAGGTTCAACCTCTATCGTTCCCAACCCATCACATCGCTCACACTTATCAAAAGTCCACAATGCCTTATCCTCATCGCTCAATCGCTCCCAATCGGCAACGCTAATGACATCACCATCCTCGTTGTAATAATCGCCACCCGTACCATTACAATCGGGGCAATTCTCATATACCGCATCGGGTTGATTCCACGGTGCTTGTGGATTGCCCCACCAATCATTGCCACTAACCTCAAAAAATGCTCTCATACGCTATTTGTGTTTTGTCGTTACTATTCCGCTCTACCATCATCATCACCATAATACTTTGGCAACTCGATGCCGTGTATGGGTCGCCAACTAATATATCTATCTCCGCCAACAAGCCCTGTACCGACAAGTGACCAACAACCGTCTGTACGCTTAAATCCGATAAACACATCGCCTCTATAGGTCTTGCACAACACTCGTTGACCTACTTCGGGAGATATTTCCCGCCCATTCCTCCATTCGGTAAGCAACAAATGCTCTTCCTTCGCTCCTACGATATAATCAAACTCGGCTTTCCTCGCCTCCTTACCTTGCAACTCGCATCCCTCGACATACGACTTTGCTCTTTCTTCTATGCTTTCCATATCTTACTTTATTAGTTCCAACCTCCTTTTATTTATCCACTGCTTGCCGTACTTCTCCCACACATCATCGGGCATCACTCGGCATAAATCCTTGTACTCTGCCCAAATGCGCTCGGTAGTCCACGCTTGCATAATCTTCATATCTATCCACCTAACCGTAGGGCTTTCCCTACGCTCTAAATGCACATCTACCTTGTGCTGCGACTTATGGTATGCCCAATGTGGTGGTGCGTATGACTTTCGTTGCCCCTCATACCACACGCCATCCTCGAAGTAACCGCCTACCTCTTGCTTTAATCCCTTGTTGCGTAGATACTCTTGCCCTTGTTCAATCGAGCAACACTCTCGCACGATTTCTCCCGCTATGGCTATGTGGTCTGCTCGCTCCTTGTCGATGCTCCCGAATAGTACACTACGGATAGTCGCACCTGTATCCAGCACCCTCCGCATATTTTCCACCGCTTGCTCCACTCCGATGCCGAAAATTGCGGGATTATACACATAAACACAATCACCTTCTTGGAGTTCCGCTAACATTTGCTCAAAACGCCTCATCTCAAGCCGTTTTTCGGCATATCTCTTTGGTGGCGATAAGTTATCCCACTCGGAAGCGAAAGTGTCTAAAATCGCCCTATTTTGCTTTTCGCCCGTAATGTGGTAGGTGGGGCGTGTGTAGATGAAGTTCATAGGCTACACCTCCTCCCAAAAAGTCCGTTCAACCATCTTTGTTACTTGCTTTACCTCTACGATTTCACATTCGGGATAAAAGCACTTGAAAAACCTCTCACGACCTTTCCTATCTACTATCTTGCATATCTCCCTGTCGTAACCTTCCTCATCTTCATAAGTGCAAACCAAAAATAACTCCGTGCAATAGTCTTTGGACAATCCCCAAGTAAGCAACTCGCCCAAAGCCCACACAGCATCACTGAAATTCTTGCGAATATCTCTTAACATTTGTTTTTCGTTTTTCCACTCTATACACAAATCAGATGCTGGTCGAGTCATTTCGCCTATATGCTCCTTGACAAACTTGTGCATTGCGTAGCACAACTCTTCTTTTATATCGCTCATAACTACTCCACTCTTTTACCATTAACATACTTTCGCCACGAGCCATCTACGAAATACCAATTCTCCTCGCTCGTTCCATACTCCGCAAATTGTGCGTAGTGCTGCGGATTTTTCGTAAATAACCTCGCTTTCATATTACTAAAATACTGCTCCGTATGAAACATCGGTCTCCAATAATCCGCCAAATTACTCGCCCATAAAGCCTTGCCCTCATCACCACGAACATACCACTCCAAACACTCCTTATACGCTCGTAACCATTCCTCCCTGCCACGATACTGCAACACGCACGGATGATTGCTCCACGCCTTTGCTCCGTTCAGTGCATCCAATATCTGCCTACACTCGATAATCTGCTTACGCAACCGTTTCGGGTCTAACGCCTTTGCCGTCTCCAACGGACTGCCTACGATGAATACTTGCATACGACTACTCTACCTCTACACATTCATAAAAGTTAGGTGTATATACACCCTCATCCATATCTTGTTGCTCATAATCTCTAATTAGCAACTCACCATCGGCAACGCTATCTACCCACTCAATAATATAGCCCGACTCTCTGCCTCTTACTACCCATTTTTTCATACCTTCACTTTTTACTCGTTAAACACTATTTCCTGCCGACTATCGGCACTTGCGAGCGCATAGCAATTCGATTACCACCATCACGGTACGATGCGCCCAAAATAGACTACTCCTCCTCCACTGGTTCGTAGTCATCAAACTCCTCTATAAATCTCTCGCACAAACTCCTCATCCTTTTCGCATAATACATCTCATCCTCGCTAATCTTCTCACCATTTCGCAATGCCCGAACACAATCTGCCAAATCGCTATATGTGTTCTCAAACCTGCAATAACTCATATTTGCCATAATACATAAATTTATGCCTTTCGGCTGGTTAAACACTCGGCATCGACGCCATTACTTTCACACCACAAAACTACTACAACTTTTCTAACCTACCAAATGGATTTTCTTATAGCAAACCGAAAACCCATAAGC
>JAGCLL010000093.1 GCA_017647025.1 Alistipes sp.
AATCAAAATGGACAGATATTGCCTCTTCGATATGCTTAACCAAAGGAAGGTCGCCATTACCGAAAAGATGGGTTATCAAAGGAACTATCTCCGACATCTTTTTGTCGATGAAACGATCAAATAGTTGCTCTTTGGTACGGAAATAATAATGCAACATTGCGTGTGTTACATCTGCCGCCTTGGCTATCGATGTGGTTCTTGCACCATTATACCCCTTTTCCAAGAACTCCTTTTCAGCCGCTTCAAGTATCTGTTGCTCTTTGCTTTGCGCTGTTTGCTCATTCATTTTTTTTTGATATTAATTTTGCGGTTTAACAAAATAGTTTAACAAATCTGTTAATACAAAGGTACGATTTGTTTTTAATTCGCAAAATATTTTTGAGATTTTTTTAGGTTTGATTATTCCATTGGACTGAACTTATTTGTGTACGCTGGCTATATGACAGATAGAAAGAAAAGGCTATAATGGCAGCTATAAATAACTGTACCACAGGTTAATCAACAATTTAGTTATCCATTGAAGGGCGGTATATAGTGTCCCATAAATAGGAATCATCATCGTCCCTCTGTTTAGCATCTATATTAGCTCCGTAGTTATTCAGAATCCACTCCCACACCAAATCGTTATTAGGGTTGTTTAGGTCAATAACGACATCTGGCACAAGATATTCATCGGTTACCAATTCACGATTAGGTCTTACAAAATGTTTGTGACTGACGGTTGTAATCGTACCTGTATTAGGGAGTGTGCAGTATAGGATATCACCATAGTGACTGGGGCTACCTCCCGATGTCTCACCAACTATAATGCCTATGCCATTATCTCGTGCCAGGGTCAGAAGAAGTGTTGCACTACTAAACGAATCTTTGCCCTGAATAAAGATTAAATTACCCTTAAAAATCTTATCATTATCGAAGTTGAAGACACACTTGGCAGGGTCTTGAGGAGCCGAGTAGTCAATCTTGTAGTCTTTGCTTTGGTCAAAGTCCATACCATCATACATATTACCTATCTCAAGATGTTTGCCATCTACCGTATATTCACGATATTGAGGATAATAAGAGCAAAGCAACTCCGACACTCTCACTTCAACGGCATACCGTTTTGTATCCTTGTGAGAATAGAGCCACGATAGTAGCACATCTCCCAGCATACTATTGCCTCCGCTGTTGTATTGTAGATCCACAACAAGCGTACGAATACCCTTCTCGTTCATTTCGGTCATCATATCACGGGTAAACTCATCAAATCTCGCAAGTTGGGGATACTGGGGGTGTGTCAACCTATCTGCGAACTGATTGAACTGCATATAGCAGATGCTTTCATCCTCATATATGGTGTAGTCGAATAGTACGCCTCGTTGTGCTGTAACTCGTCCCTCCGCACTCCTCTGCAGCTGAACAATTTTCAATTCGCTTTTATTGATAGCCGGAATATCCACACATCTGTCATCTGCAAGGGTGAGGGACAAAACATCATCATTCATTCCCATCAGAGCCCAGAACTCGGTGAGCATTAAATACTCCTTAACAAGATTCTCGAAGTTCACATCATTGTCGGCACTCACAATATCTCTTGCCATTCGGAGGATGTGTCTCAGCGGCTTACCATTGATACCAACCACCTCTTCACCAAGCAACTCGCTATGCTCCTCGGATGTTACATCAATAATTACTGGTGCATTGCCATCGAGTGCCAACCTGACAGGAAATACTCTATCGAGCTTACTCCAATACAATATTGCTGTATGTCCATCATTTAGCGAAGCAGCAATTGTTGCAAGATAAACCTTGAATTTGTTTATATCAGTGATTTTCTCGCACTCCTTATACATCTTTCGTGCTTGTCTCTCCAATTTTGCGCGATGCTCTGCATCAGCGTAGTAAGGGTGTGTATTGGTGAGCATATCAATATAGAGCAGTAAATCTCTCTGGAAATCATTTCCATCCTGATACTCTCTCGAACTTTCAATCTGCTCATTGTGGATTGTCGGGATATTTTGACCATACGACAATGTTAAACCTATAAGAAGAGCTCCAATAATTGATAATATATACCTCATAGTTGCGAAATGTTTTTAGTCTATTTTGCTACAAATTTACCCCCCCCACGAATTTTCCAAATTTTTGGACAAAAAAAATAGAACTACTCCACCACAATAGCAAATATCACCCTACCCTCCTCGTTATGTTTTAGGCGGAGGGAGCCGCCGTGGAGACGGACAATTTGGCGCGAGACGGCAAGGCCGATGCCCGAGCCGTCGGTTTTGGTAGTGAAGAATGGAGTGAAGATATTTTCGGCCACCTCGGCAGGGATAGCCGAGCCGTTGTTCATAATCTCAATTTGGATGCGCTCCTCCGCATCGATTGTTGAATGAATGGTAATCTTGCACTCACCCCCAAAACCCGCAAGAGCCTCTACCGCATTTTTCAGCAGATTGACCATCACCTGCGACATCAGCGCACGGTCGGCATAGAGCATCGTATCTTCGGGCTCGATGCTCACTTCAACCTCGATACCCTCGTGCGGAATCAACGACAGCGACTCTGCCACTAATTCAGAGAGGTAGAACGGTGCTTTCTGCGGTGCAGGGATGCGCGTAACGGCACGGAACGAATCGACAAAGCGGAGCAGACGATCCGAGGTTGCGTGTATCGTTTCGAGTCCTTGTCGCATCGTCTCGGCATCGCCCGATGACGAGAGAAGCGTATGGCTGATAGAGGTTACTGGCGCAAGCGAGTTCATAATCTCGTGCGTAAGGATGCGCGTAAGCTTCTCCCACGACTCCACCTCCTTACGGTCAAGCTCTTCGTGGATATTGCCGACAGATATAACCCTCAATCGTTTACTGTCAAACTCCATAGCCGAGCAACTCAGCACCAAGTTTTGGTCGCCAATCTCGTTCGTAAGGCGTGCGGTGAGCTGTTCACCTGCACCTATACGGTGCATCGCCTCGCATAGCTCCTCACTCAATACTCGTAGCTGGTCTATGTGGCTAAATCTTTCCACGCCAAAGATATTAAGCACCTTGGAGTTGGTCTGCATTACTGTGCCACTCTCCATCACTACGACAATACCCACATTGGCGCACTCCATAATGAGTTGGAAGTATTGCTCGCGCTCCTTGATTTGTAGTTTGGCATTGTCGAGGACCTCTTTTATGCGGTTGAGTGACTGATTTACAAAGGCATATTTCGTATAGCGAGGGTCTTCGGCAAAGCGGAACGAGTAGTCGTTGTTCTGCACCGCGTTAAAGACAAACATCAGTCGGTGTACAATCTCGCCGTAGAGCCTAAAGAGGCGGAAAAGGCAAAAGATGACTACAGGCACGGTGATTATAAGATAGGCGTGGTGACCCTTTGACCACACATATCCCGACCACGCAGCAGCGAGGATGATGACCACAATGTAGGCGATAATCTTGCCGTAAGGTATGTTGCGTGCGTGTTTCACAATCCGTAGCGTTTAATCTTGTTGTAGAGTGTCTGGCGTGTTATGCCGAGCTGCTGTGCTACCTGCGAGAGGTTGCCACCACACTGGGCAATGGCGTTGGCTATAAGCTGTCTCTCCATATCCTCAAGAGTCTGCGCCTCGGTCGTGGGGCGTGTGGTAGCGTGTAGTTCGATATACTCTGGCTTTATAATCTCACCCTCGCACATAATCACAGCCTTTTCTATGGCGTTCTGCAACTCACGAATATTGCCCTCCCACGAGTGATTTTTGAGTTTCTCGGCAGCATCGCCCGAGAGCAATAAACCCTCCTTGCTGTACTTCTTGCCATAATGCCCGATAAAGAGTTCAGCCAGTGGCACAATATCCTCTCGACGGTTACGTAGGGGCGGAATATGTATATGAATGGTATTGATACGGAACAAAAGGTCTTGTCGGAACTCACCCTTTGCCACCGCCTCATGCAGGTCGCGGTTTGTAGCAGATATCAGGCGAATATCGATAGGTTGCGCCTCGTTCATGCCGAGTGGCGTTACGGCACGGTTTTGCAGTGCCGAGAGCATCTTCACTTGCAGGTGCAGAGGCAGATTGCCTATCTCGTCCATAAAGAGTGTTGAGCCATTCGCCGTGATAAACTTACCCTCACGGTCGGTGTGAGCATCGGTAAATGCTCCCTTCTTATGGCCAAACAACTCGCTTTCAAACAATGTTTCGGGGATTGCTCCCATATCTAGCGACACCATCGTCTTATGGCAACGCATCGACTGACGGTGTATCTCACGAGCAAGCATCTCCTTACCCGTACCATTCTCGCCCGTAATAAGGATATTGGCATCGGTTGTAGCCACATGCTCAACCACTTTGCGTATGCGCTTCATCTCGGCACTCTCACCCCAATACATCTCTGCCTGTGGCTCGGCGGTCTGCATCTTGGTTGGCTTCTTTGTTTTGCCCTTGGCGGCCTTGTAGGCATTCTGAAGCGTGGCAATAAGTTTGGCATTATCCCACGGCTTAACAACAAAGTCGAAAGCCCCCTCCTTCATCGCACGCACCGCCAACTCAATGTCAGCGTATGCGGTGAAGAGAACGACCTTTGTTTCAGGAAATTTGGAGAGTACCTCTTTGAGCCAATAGAGTCCTTCGTTACCCGTATTGATACCCGCGTGGAAGTTCATATCGAGTAGCACCACATCGGGCGACTCCTTGTGTAGCGTAGAAATCAACGAGTTAGGCGATGGCAGCGTGATAACCTCCTCGAACACGCCCTCGCACAATAACTTCACCGCCGAAAGAATACTGCGGTTGTCGTCAACAATTAAGAGTTTGCCTGCCTTTTTACTCATATCTTCTACATTTTTCTACTACAAAGTTAATCTAAAATCGTGCTGTGTCAATATATCACACACCGATTGTCTAATTATTAGACACATTTACCTACAGGGGCGTTAATGCAAATCCGTATGGTTCAAGCGGTTGCACATTTTGGCACGCCTTTGGCACGATTGGAGGCAAAACACAAAAACATTATGAAAAGACTACTAATACTATTTGCAGTGTCTAATTTTTTGACACTTGTGTGCGTAGCACAGCCTCTCACGATAGATGATTGTATGCGCTATGCTGTTGAGAACTCCGTTAGCGTAGGACAAAAGCAGCTTGCCCACGACGATAGCAAAACCAA
>JAGCLL010000094.1 GCA_017647025.1 Alistipes sp.
CAGAATGCAAAATTAAAAATTAAAATAAACCCTAAAACTTTCAGGAAACTATGATTAAATTTGTTACTCCGGAAGAGGCCGTCAAAGCGATTAAGTCGGGCGACCACATCCACCTTTCGTCGGTTGCTTCGGCACCGCAGTGTTTGATTAAGGCTATGTGCGAGAGAGGTCGCGCAGGCGAGTTGAAGGATGTTCACATCCACCACCTCCACACCGAGGGCCCTGCACCATACGCAGACCCAGAGTTCGAGGGCGTATTCCAGTTGGATTCGTTCTTCGTAGGTGGCAATGTCCGCAAGGTTACACAGAGCGGTTATGCTGACTACATTCCAATTTTCCTCAGCGAGACTCAGAAGTTGTATCGTTCGGGCGCAGTACCTTGTAATGTGGCTATGATTCAGGTTTCAACTCCTGACAAGCACGGTTATGTTTCACTCGGTACTTCGGTAGATGCTACCTTGGCTGCTGTTGAGTGCGCAGACACCGTAATCGCAGTTATCAACAAGTATGTACCTCGTGCTTGGGGTGATGCAATGATTCACTCGTCGAAGATTGACATCTTCGTTCAGGACGACCAGCCACTCGAAGAGGCTCACTTCTCTGCTCCAAACGAGGTGGAGACCAAGATTGGTAACCTCTGCGCAGGTCTTATCGAGGATGGTGCTACCTTGCAGATGGGTATCGGTGCTATTCCTAACGCCGTACTCGCACAACTCGGCAACCACAAGAACCTCGGTATCCACACCGAGATGTTCGCTGATGGCGTTCTCCCACTCGTTGAGAAGGGCGTAATCAATGGCGAGGCAAAGAATATCGACAAGGGTAAGATGGTTTCGACCTTCTTGATGGGTTCGCAGAAGGTTTACGACTTCATCGACGACAACCCAAGCGTATTGATGATGGATGTAGGCTACACCAACGATCCATTCATCATCGCAAAGAACGACCGTGTAACCGCTATCAACTCGGCATTGCAGGTTGATTTGACTGGTCAGGTTTGCGCTGACTCACTCGGTCGCAAGTTCTATTCGGGCGTAGGTGGTCAGGTTGACTTCATCTATGGCGCATCGTTGTCGAAGGGCGGTAAGGCAATTATCGCTATGCCTTCAATCACAAATAAGGGTGTATCGAAGATTTCGGATGTCTTGACCGAGGGTGCTGGTGTTGTTACAACCCGTAACCACATCCACTGGTTCGTAACCGAGAATGGTGCTGTTGATTTGTATGGCAAGAGTTTGCAGGAGCGTGCTCGCCTTATCATCTCGGTGGCTCACCCATCGGCTCAGGAGGCTCTCGACGAGGCTGCCTTCAACCGCTACGGAAGTCATCACCACTATATCAAAAGCTATATGAAGAAATAACGATTTCTTCATATAATCACAAAGACCTTCCATTCGGGAGGTCTTTGTTGCTTTAGACATCAAAGAGAATTTAAAGAATTTAGGGAATATAGAGAATTTAAGGTATCGTCGCTAAACTCCCTAAATTCCCTAAACTCCCTATCTTCCCCTTCGTTCTACACGCATACGGTGCATTTTCTCTTTAAAACCACCCTCATCGAGAAATTGCTCGGAGAGCGATGTAAGTAATTTGTGTAGCAGATAATCCTCCTGTTTGAGTAGGATGATTGCCATATTGGCTACCGTATCGAGAGATCGAGATTTTGCAATATCTAAAATGGATTGGCTACTACCTTCAACGCCAAGTTTGCGCATCGCAATAAACTTATCGGAGTCTTCACGCCACAGTTCATAACCATTCACACGCAGAAAGTCCTCATAATCCGTTAGTAACTCTTTTAAACTCGCCTTAGCAACATTGATAAGTTTGATGCCCATCTCGATTGAGGTTTCTGCATCCGCATTACCCTCAACAATATTTTGTTTGCCGGAGCGTGCAGCTTGAACCATCTGGTCTATCGTGCGGTCACCACGCACAAATGCCAAATTCGCAAAATGATAGGTTATATCGTATATTAGCTCCGCTTTACGATAACATATTAGATTTCGATGGTCTCCTTGCGACTTTATTAGAATTGCATCATTCATAGGCTATCTTTTTTTACAAAGATAATAAATATATTAGAGAATTTAGGGAAATTAGTGAATTTAGTGAATTTTCCCTAAACTCCTTAAATTCATTAAATTCCCTATTCCTCTTGCTCAATCAAAAATAATTTTCTAAATTTGCAGTGCAGTCCGTTGGATTGTGAACATATTTTGATGAAAGTGTATTAGCTTTTATCCCTTTTGGAAATCTGGAAAATTTTCAATACACGAGGGAAGCAATCACACTCGTCACTCCGTATTGACTCTTCGATAGGGGTGTTTTGCCCCATTCTTGTAGATAGATACGAGTGTGGGGTATTGTTTATTCGTGTATGGGCATTCCAGAGCCTCCAAAAGATAAACTAATCATCTCCACACTTTCTTTATTTTTATAATCACCGCATAGGAGATGCTACGGTACAAAAACTTTTATTATTATGAAAAGATTTTTTCTTTTATTAGCGGTGGTCGGAATGTTGTTCACCGCTTGTAGTGAGGCCGGCACTAC
>JAGCLL010000095.1 GCA_017647025.1 Alistipes sp.
GACCTTATCGAGCCACTTTTTGTCCTCCTCATTCTTGTCATCGTAATACACCCAAGTGTCGATATAGTCCACGCCATAGTAATCTACGGCTCGCTTACCTTTCAAGGTGTACTCTACCCAACAAACATCGTTGCCCTTGTCGTCAATATCGGGGTACAAGATGTAACCACCCCAACGAGAGAACACCTTATATTCGATGTCGTTACCTCGTTGATAGGTGTAGATAGCCGCATCGCCAGTAGAGAAACACGACCAAACAAGTTCAATCCAAGCGTTCTGCATACCTGCGTAGTCCAACCACGACTTGAACTTGTTGTACTCGTCTGCCTTGCCACTCTCATCGGCAGTCCAAAAGCCATCACTTGCAAAGTGCGAGGTCTTTGACATAGCCATACGCCATTGCATAGCGAGAGCGACTTGCTCCACATCGTCATAGTGGTCTATTGCCCACTCCTCTTTGCCCTCCTCGTTCTTACGACCCGTAGGGGCATATACGGCTCGTTGCGATAGGTACTTTGAGAAAATCTTATGTGAGGTAGGGGTTACCTCGTCCATAAGGTTTTCTTGGGTAAGGTACAAGTAGGCGTGTCCTGCATCGGCAAGCACAGGTCGCTTGTAGTTTGCGGAGGTTAGCGTTGGCATCACTCCCGCCCTATCGAGTGTTACCCTACGCACCCAATAGTCTTTTTTTAAGTGTTCTGAGATTTTCATTTTATGCGCATATATGAAAGTTGTTACAAAAAATGTAATTACAAAAAGTGTAATATTCGTAAGCCGATATTAGGCTATATCCACACACTTCGCTCACGACCCGAATACGAGCGATAAAGCCCATTGTACGCATCATCGGGTACTTGCGGTGCGGGTTGTTTCTTGGGGCGAGCGTCAAGTTCAAATACGGCTCGCAAGCATATCGCATCCATAAGGTCAGGCGAGGACTTAAACTTCGCCTTGTACTCGTCTTTATGTCGGTAGTATATCTTCCTATTCTTTGTGGTCGATATGAATATGTTAATCTCGTCAAACAAGATGTCAATCAATCTTCGTTGCAAGTTCTTCTTGCCGTAAGCGAGTATGGTGTCTTTATCCAACGCACACGAAATCTTGCCCATTTCGAATAACACTTTGGTCTTACCGATAAGTTGAGAACGAGTATTGGTGTATTGCTCCAATGTTACAGGGTTGCCCAACTCGTCATACTCTTGGATTTGAGCCTTATTAGCGGTTACACCACGACCACTTGAATAGGCTTTAAGGTAGTTACCGATTCCCGTAGCATCGAAAGCAAAGTTACTAATAGGCACTCCATATTCTTGCAAGGTCTTGTCTATCCAATTCACTAACTCCTTTGCATCGCCCTTGAACATCTTGATTGCTACGATACGCAAACCTTTCCAAATAATCATAGGACAATTATCCGATTGGTCGCCACCACCCGACACATCGAGTGTTGCGTACATATTCTCGTCATCGTTGATAGGGTTAGTCCAAAGGTCGTGTATCATTTGGCGAGTAACATTCAACTCCTCGTTATCGACTGGACCTGCATATCCACCTTTAAGAATTGAGCGTTGTGTCTTACCCGTAGCGTGGAGGTTTCCGATGTTTTGACCTTTGGTAGCAGCGATAAGTTCGAGGTTGTCGGCAGACTCTCCCGTAAAGACCGTAAGCGATTTTACAATTTGGTGTATCGTAATACCTGCCTCACGCTCCTTTTCGCTAATGTGGATATTCGCTCTATCGGCAACTTCTTCGGGTGATAATCCCCAAATAATGTCATTCTCGGTATCGCCATCAATGTAGAAATATCTTGTTGCTCCATTCATTTCGGGCTTAAAGTACCAATCATCTCCGAGATACCCTGCATCTTTCAACATCGTAGTTGTGTAATGCGTATGCTCGTAGTTGAATGATAATACCATTTGAGGGGTCATACCAGAACTATCACGATTTCGGCTAAACCAATATGCAAACATCTTAAATTGCTTCATCTCGGTCGCCTCATCTATGGCTATATAACTCGCCTGATTCTTCTTCGCATAATCTTTGAACTCATCCCACTCTACTGGGTTTGCTACATTGTAGTTAGAGTGTATCAACTGCAAGTTCGAGTTCCATTGTTTCCAGTTGAAAGTAGGGTAGTCCGATGAGTTGTACTCGCAGTTCGCAAAGTTACCACATACTTCGACTGCATCACGGAATATAGAGCCACCCTTCTTCGAGTCTTGCAAACGCACCGAAATCATACGAGCCGTATAACCTATCTTACCTAAACCATTCAATGTTTTAAGGTAGATACCATAGGTCTTACCCATCTGGCTCTCTCCACAAAGGAATATGAGGTTAGACTCGCAAGCACAAAATCTTTCCTGCATACCCTCTTGTGGCATATAGTCGATTTTTTTACGCAACTTAAAGTCGCCTACAATATCATATCCCGCATCATTCACAGTCGGTTTCTTGCGAAACACTCTCGGGTACAATTCGGGGAATTTTGCGTCTTTATTTCGTAGTCGGAACATATTTTTTCGATATATTTGCGATGCGTTTCGTGCTTTCATCGACACGCTTTCGCATCTTTTTGGTGCAAAGATAAAAATTTTCTATAAATTTTTCAAATAAAATTTGGAAAATCAATAAAGATGCCTTATATTTGTGGCGTGATAAGTAAAGATATATTGTGTTCGGAATGTGCCAAACGAGGCAAGAGGTCACTTCTCGGCAAGGTTGAACAAGCCGAGGGGGTGGTCTTATTGTGGTGTAAACATTGTAGAACACAAATTAGAGTTACCATCACGAAAGACAAGATTATAACGGAGAAAACTCCAACATAACTTTCATAACTTTACTTACTACTTAAAGAGAGCCGTAGAGCCGTAGGGAATTATTCCTTACGGCTCTTATGCTTTTCAACAACGACAAATATTCAATCAAAAATACTATATATGAAACAAAAAATCAAGGAAGCGTTGCAACAAGAGTACAAGAACTTGGGGCTTAACGACGAGGCTTTTGAGGGGGTAGCCACTTTCGGAGAAACCCTTGGTATCAACGAGGAGACACTTGCTAACTTTGTTAAGGGGGCGAAAGACCTACTCAAAAGAGAACAGAGTAATGCTGATAAGGTGCGAAATGCTAATGCGACTAACGCAAAGCAGGTCGAGGAATTGATGGCAAAACTCGCAGAGGCAGAGGCAAAACTTGCAACCGAGAAACCAAAGGAGGAGACCACTCCCGATATTGCGAAACTTATTGCAGATGCCGTAACTGCTGCAATCCAACCTTTGCAGAGCGAACTCACAAACATCAAACACACCCGTAGTGCCGAGGATGCTTTCAACTTGGCAAAGACCAATTTCTTTGGTAACGACTACGCCAAGAAGTACACCGATGAGCGTGACCAAGCGTGGGAGAGAGCCGTTGAAATCAACGACCTTACGGGCAAGAAGATGACTGCGGAGGAACTTCAAACAAAGGCTATGGGCTATTTCAACAACCTCGTATCGAAGAAGGGGGTAGATACATCAAAGCCTTTTGAGAGCGAGGGCAATAGAGGAAACCTTGACTTTGCCGAGGATAAGGCAATTCTCGTCAAGGAGGGTTTATTAAAAGGTTAAACTTAAAAACGACTAAAAAAAATGAAACATTACGGAAATTCATTCGTAGGTGGTCGTGAGGCTATTGATGCGGGTAAAGTACCCGTATGGCTTTCGGTAGATGAGCAGTTCCCCGCTGGTTGCACATTCCCTGCATCAGACAAGGGTAAGACTTATCCTATCGGCACGGCTGTTTATGTTACGACAATGGGTGGTCAGGCAACCGTTTATAACGAGTCATCTGCGGTGAGCGATGGTGCGACAGTTACGGGTTTGCTTCTTGAGGATGTTGTCGTAGGAGAGAATGGTGCTACTGGTACTATTGTCACAAAGGGTCAGATACTCGCATCAAGAGCAGCGAAGTTATCTGCATCAGTTGAGGGTGCTCTTGCTAATCGTATAACTTTCGTAAAGGAGGCATAGGAGTATGGATAAGTATTTTGGGCTTGATACCCTTATGGACTTTAAGGGTTTGAATAGCAATGAGAGTTTCACTGCTTATTACAACAATGTACTTGCTCCTCGTGAGAGTGAGGCGTTGAATTTGAATGGTTTTGACCAATGGGATGTTCCACAGGTAGATTTCACTTACGAGCAATTGGAGGTTGAGAACCAGATTACCGCAATGGCAACTTATGTTGACCTTAACTCCGAGCCTATTCCTCTTGGTTCTAAGGGCGTAGATGTTTTGCGCGGTTCAATTCCTCGTCAGAAGGCTCGCTTCATCATTGGCGAGAACGACTATCGTAAGCAGATGATGTTGATGGAGCGTATGAACACTGCGGCTCGCTTCACAGGCGAGGATGCGGGTGCAAGTGTTAAGGCGTACTTGACTAAGTTGCTCTTTGGTGGTTTGTCGGATATTCAAGATGCACATATCGCA
>JAGCLL010000013.1 GCA_017647025.1 Alistipes sp.
ATGCCAACCGAGTTTATGAAGCGTTGGTTGTACACCATCAACGAGGGTAAGTTCTCGATGGAGGATATCGAGAAGGACTTCGAGTCGTTCCTCAAAATGTTCACTTGGAACTACATCCAGCGTCGTGTAATCGAGGCAGAGAAGATTACTGTTTCGGCTGACGAGGCTAAGGCAGAGGCTAAGGTATTTGCTGCTGCACAGTTCGCTCAGTACGGTATGCCAAACGCTCCAGAGGAGATGCTTGAGAACTTCGCTAAGAACATTCTCGACAACAAGGAGCAGAACCAGAAGATCTACGAGAAATTGTACGAGCAGAAGGTTGTAGAGTCTGTAAAGGCTAAGGTTAAGGTTACCGAGAAGGCTATTTCGGCTGAGGAGTTTGCAGAGTTGGCAAAATCTCTCTAAGATATACAACTTTTAGGTAATTGCATTATGTAATACAAAAAACTCTGCAAGTTGGTGTAAGACTTGCAGAGTTTTTAATCTTCGTAAAACAAACAAATGGCTAATGGCTATAAAACTATGAAAGAGTTTGAAAAGTTTGCAATGGGGCATTGCGGTATCTCATCGTTGCGCCTTCACGACTATAAGGCTATTCAGTCGGCATATATCAACCCGATGATTTTGGAGGAGCGTCAGTTGAATGTTACTCAACTCGATGTATTCAGTCGCTTGATGATGGATAGAATACTCTTCCTCGGTGCGCCCGTAACCGACGATGTGGCAAATATCATTCAGGCGCAACTCCTCTTTTTGGAGTCGGCAGACCCGATGAAGGATATTCAACTCTACATCAACTCGCCGGGTGGTAGCGTGTCGGCAGGTCTTGGTATCTACGATACTATGCAACTCGTAAATTGCGATGTTGCAACCATCTGTACTGGTATGGCTGCCTCGATGGGTGCTGTGCTTTTGACCGCAGGAGCAGCGGGTAAGCGTCAGGCGTTACCTCACTCTCGCATTATGATTCACCAGCCACTCGGAGGTGTTCAAGGTCAGGCAAGCGATATTGAGATTACGGCTCGTGAGATTGCTCGCACCAAGCGTGAGTTGTACGAGATTTTGTCGGAGCATTCGGGTAAGAGCGTAGCAGAGATTGAGCGCGATGCCGACCGTGATTATTGGCTCTCGGCAGAGGAGGCAAAGGAGTATGGGTTGATTGATAGCGTACTCTCAAAACACAGCAAATAAATATGGCACAAAAAGGGGGAAATAAGGGCGGACAACGCCGTGAAGATTGCTGCTCGTTCTGTGGTCGCCGCCGCAACGAGGTCGACATAATGTTCCAGGGTGTTGATGGCGCTAATATCTGCGGTGCTTGTATTGAGGTAGGTCATAAGTCGCTCTCGGAGGCGGGTTTGGCTATCGCTTCGCCTAAAAATGCACCAAAAGCAAAGGCGGAGGTTTCGATGAACGATGTTCCGAAGCCGAAGGAGATAAAGGAATTCCTCGATAACTATGTTATCGGTCAAGACGAGGCAAAGCGTGCTATTGCCGTTGCGGTATATAACCACTACAAGCGACTTTCGGTGGCATACAACGACAACGATGTAGAGTTGGATAAGTCAAACATCGTGCTTGTAGGTCCTACGGGTACGGGAAAGACTTTGATTGCCCGTACGATTGCTCGTCTATTGAAGGTGCCATTTACGATTGTCGATGCAACAGTCTTGACACAGGCGGGATATGTTGGCGAGGATGTTGAGAGCATTCTCTCTCGCTTGTTGCAAGCGGCAGATTACGACACAAAGGCGGCAGAGCGAGGCATTGTGTTTATCGATGAAATCGATAAAATTGCTCGCAAGGGCGACAACCCAAGCATCACTCGTGATGTTTCGGGTGAGGGTGTTCAGCAGGCTCTTTTGAAGATTTTGGAGGGTACTGTCGTGAATGTTCCGCCACAGGGTGGTCGTAAGCACCCTGAGCAGGCATTTGTGCAGGTTAATACCAAAAATATATTATTCGTGTGCGGAGGTGCATTTGATGGTATCGAAAGACGCATCGCACAACGATTGAATACTCGTGCTATGGGCTATGGTCGAGTCGATACCGAGAGTATTGACCGTGAGAATATGTTGAAGTATGTGCAACCACAGGATATTCGCTCGTTCGGACTTATTCCGGAGTTGGTTGGTCGTTTGCCAGTGCTTACGCACCTTGAACCACTCTCTCGTGAGGCGTTGCGAAATATCCTTACCGAGCCTAAAAATGCTATTGTGAGCCAGTATAAAGCGATGCTGGCGATGGATGGTGTGAAGTTAGAGTTTGCCGATGATGCGTTGGAGTATATCGTAGATAAGGCGGTAGAGTTCAAACTTGGCGCTCGTGGCTTGCGCTCGATTTGCGAGGCGGTTATGAAGGATTTGATGTACGAGGCACCATCCTCTAATGGGGAGCAAATTTTGGTTACTCGTGCTTATGCCGAGGAGTGCATCACTCGCACCCAGATAGATAGACTTCAATAGTGTGGCGAGGGTAGTGGTTTAGGATTATCCTCCCATAATTGTGGCAATCGAGCGTGTTGGAGTCTATATTTTGCGTGTTGATGTAAAAAAGGAAACAATTTTTTCCAAAAAATTTGGACATTGTCAAAAAGTGTATTACTTTTGCACTCGATTTCGCAAGGAATCTAAATGGTGGATGTAGCTCAGTCGGTTAGAGTGACGGATTGTGGTTCCGAAGGTCGTGGGTTCGAATCCCATCTTCCACCCGAAGAACAAACGAAGCAAAAAGGTGTCGAATTTTCGACACCTTTTGTTTTTGTGGTCTGTATCGCAAACTTGTTTGAGATACAAGGCCACGAAAACAAAGTAGTTGAATATCAACTTTTTGCGTAGTGCAGTTCTTCGTTAGCGCCCCACCGGCGAGGTGCAGGGAAAGACGAGCGTAGCGAAGTCAATCCCATCTTCCACTTTGTCTGTATCGCAAACTTGTTTGAGATACAAGGCCACGAAAACAAAGTAGTTGAACATCAACTTTTTGCGTAGTGCAGTTCTTCGTTAGCGCCCCACCGGCGAGGTGCAGGGAAAGACGAGCGCAGCGAAGTCAATCCCATCTTCCACTTTGTCTGTATCGCAAACTTGTAGATGTGGCTCGGTTGGTCGTGGTAGGTGTCAAATGTCGTAAATAGAGGTTTTTGTAATATATTTACGCAAAAAAGTGTTTAACTTTCCGTTTGTTTTTCTTATATTTGTACCCTTAAAGGTTTTGTAACTAACGATTTATGTCGGAATATAAACTCAAAATAGGAATTACTCAGGGCGATACCAACGGCATCGGTTGGGAGGTGATAATCAAGGCGTTATCACACCCTTCAATGGTGGAGTTGTTTACCCCTGTGGTATATGGTGCAAAGCATATTGCAGAGTTCTATCAGCGTGGTTTACAGGATGTTGAGCCGTTGCATTTCCACTTTTGCAACTCGGCAGCCGAGGCTCGCCGAGGTAAAATAAACCTTGTGGAGTGTGGCTCAAAGGATACCCATATTGACCCTCGTGTAGCCACCGAGGAGTCGGCAAAGCAGGCTTTCGATGCGCTCGAAAAGGCGAGTGCCGACCTCGTAGCGGGCGATTTGGCAGCAGTAGTTACTGCGCCAATCAACAAGGAGTCGATGCAGAAAGTTGGCTTTGGCTTTACGGGGCATACCGAGTATTTCGCTTCGAAGGCAGAGGGTGCGCCAATGATGATTATGTGCAGCGAGGTTATGCGAGTAGCGTTGCAGACTGTTCATATTCCAGTAGATAAGGTGGCGGCACAACTCTCGGCGGAGAAGATTACCGAGTCGTTGGTGGCATTGCGTCACACCTTGAAGCAGGATTTCGGCGTTGTTGAGCCTCGCATTGCGGTCTTGTCGCTCAATCCTCACGCAGGTGATGGTGGCTTGCTCGGCAAGGAGGAGGAGAGCATCATCCGTCCTGCCATTATCGAGGCGACCAAGCAAAATGTCTTGGCATTTGGCCCTATGGCTGCGGATGGTTTGTTCGCAAGTGGAGGCTACAAGAAGTACGATGCAATACTCGCTATGTATCACGACCAGGGCTTGACTCCATTCAAGGCGTTGTCGCCTGAGGGCGTGAACTTTACAGCAGGTTTGAACATTGTTCGCACCTCGCCCGATCACGGCACGGCTTTCGATATTGCTGGCAAGGATATGGCAGATGCGCAGTCGATGCGCAATGCGATTTACGAGGCGATAGATATTGTTCGTCGTCGTAGCGACTACAACTATTGGAGTCGCAATCCACTCGAACACTTCGAGCGTGAGAAGGGCAGAGATGTTTCGCTCAAAGATTTGAAAGATCTACCTGAGAAAGATTAAAAAGCCAATAGCTAATGGCTAAAAAAATAGCGCAACTGAGCAGTAATCCGTCTCGTGATTGTGGAGCTGTGAAGGCGCAAAACATAAACAATTAAAAACTTAAAAAACATTATGATTAAAGTTTCGTTTCCCGATGGCTCGGTTCGTGAGTTCGAGCAGGGGGTAACAGCCTACCAAGTAGCAGAGAGTATCAGCCCTCGTCTCGCTGCGGACTGTCTTGCGGCTTCGGTAGATGGTGCGACCGTAGATATGTCGCACGCATTGGTGCAGGATTGCGCCGTTAAATTCTTTAAGTGGGACGACAAGGAGGGTAAGCACGCCTTCTGGCACACCTCTTCGCACCTCTTGGCTGAGGCGTTGCAGGAGTTGTATCCAGGTATCAAGTTCGGTATCGGTCCGGCTATCGAGCAGGGCTTCTACTACGATGTAGACTCGCCGACTCCGATTTTGGAGAGCGATCTCGCAAAGATTGAGGCAAAGATGACCGAGTTGGCTCGTCAGAAGGAGGAGTTGGTTCGCACCGAGGTTTCGAAGGCTGAGGCACTCGCAACCTTCACCGCAAAGGGCGACCAGTACAAGTGCGAGTTGATTTCGGACTTGGAGGATGGTACAATCTCTTTCTACACAAATGGTTCATTCACAGACCTTTGTCGTGGTCCACATATTCCACACACAGGTCATATCAAGGCTATAAAATTGACCGCCGTAGCAGGTGCTTACTGGCGTGGCGACGAGAAGAATAAGATGCTTACCCGTATCTATGGTGTTTCGTTCCCAAAGAAGTCGATGCTCGACGAGTACCTCGCAATGCTTGAAGAGGCGAAGAAGCGTGACCACCGTAAGTTGGGCAAGGAGTTGGAGTTGTTCACCTTCTCGCAGCGTGTAGGTCAGGGTTTGCCACTATGGTTGCCAAAGGGCGCAGAGTTGCGTGACCGCTTGGAGCGTTTCTTGCGTCAGATTCAGAAGCAGTATGGCTACCAACCTGTTATCACACCGCCAATTGGTAATAAGGATTTGTATGTAACTTCGGGACACTACGCAAAGTATGGTAAGGACTCGTTCCAGCC